>CACXHG010000077.1 GCA_902767355.1 uncultured Bacteroidia bacterium | reverse complement strand
AGAGGGAGGGATTCGAACCCCCGGAACGTTGCCGTTCAACAGTTTTCAAGACTGCCGTAATCGACCACTCTACCACCTCTCCAAGTCATTGTTGTGACCGCAAATATAGTTATTTTTTCGCTACCGCCTCGTTCTTGCTGAAAAACTTCCACTGGAAGAGTATCAGATAGATTGCTCCGACGGTGATGCAGGAGTCTGCAAAGTTGAAGATCGCGTCGAAGAAGCGGAACGGACGGCCGCCTATGAGCGGCATCCAGTCGGGGAAGGTGGTGTCGATTATCGGGAAGTAGAACATATCCACCACCTTGCCGAAAAACAGGCCGGCATAGCCGCCTTCGGGCGGAAACATAGTCGCCACCTGAGTGAAGGTGCTTTCGCTGAATATCAGGCCGTAGAAAAGGGAGTCGATGATATTGCCGAAAGCGCCGCACATGATGGCCGCAAGACCATACAGCACTCCGGTGGGAGTATCCGGCTTCTTGAGCAGTTTGCGTATGTAAACTATAATGGCAATGCCCAGGATGATGCGGAAGAATGTAAGTAGAAACTTGCCTACCCCACCCCCGAAGCTCATGCCGAAGGCCATTCCCACATTCTCGATAAAGTGTATCTTGAACCACGTGCCGAACACCGGAATGCTCTGCCCCAGGGTCATATTGGTCTTGACCAGGATCTTTATGACCTGGTCGATGATAAGCAGGACAATCACGAACAGCGTCAGCCGCGTCCCCTTGGATAACTTCATTAACGCTTGTTTTTAGCCTCTACGGAGAGTGTGGCGTGAGGGACCAGTCTGAGCCTTTCCTTGGGGATGAGCTTGCCGGTCTCACGGCAAATGCCATAGGTCTTGTTCTCTATGCGCACGAGCGCTGCTTCCAGATTCTGGATGAATTTGTACTGCCTTGCGGCAAGCTGGCCGAGTTCTTCCTTTGCAGAAGATGTAGCACCTTCTTCCAGCACTTTGAATGTGGGAGAGGTATCCTCGGTATCGTTGCTGGAGCTGTGATCCACGCTGGCCTTTAGCATTGCATACTCTTCGCGGGCCTTTGCAAGCTTCTCAAGGATCATCTCCTTGAATTCCTGCAGTTCGGCGTCGCTGTAGCGGACTTTCTCTTTATTCTCTGTATTCTCTGCCATAATTCTTGTAATTAATGACTGGTTGTAAAGTTACTCAAAAATAAAATATCAAGCAATTTTCTCGACTTTGATTTCTATCTGTCCGTCATCTTCCCATTCAACTTTCTTGCCACCGAAATCCTTTCCGAGCACAAGAGAGACGGCGAGCGTCTGGTCTTTGAGATAATCACCGAAAGAGGCCAGGGAATCAGCCACTTCCGGCAGGTTCTCTATGGTGACATTGATGCGGTCGGTGACGTCGAAGCCGCTGTCTTTGCGCAGGTTCTGGATGCGGTTGACAAGCTCGCGGGCCACGCCTTCGCGGCGCAGGCTGTCGGTGATGGTGACATCCAGGGCGACTGTAAGCTGCCCCTCGGAGGCAACCAGCCAGCCCTCCATATCCTCGGAAGACACGGTGTAGTCCTCCGCCGTGAGCGCAACCGGCCCGGAAGGCAACTGAAGCGAATAATCCCCCGCCCTCTCTATGTCGGCAATCGTGCGCTGATCCATGGCGGCAAAAAAGGCGGCGATCTCTTTCATCTGCTTGCCGTACTTCTTGCCGAGTGTCTTGAAATTGGGCTTGATCTTCTTGGTTATCAAGCCTGTGGTATCGGTAATATACTCTACTTCCTTGACATTGACCTCGCCCAGAACCAAGCTCTCCACCTTCTCGAACTGCTCGCGCAGGTGGGGGTTGATAACCGGGATGACGAGTTTTGCCAGCGGCTGGCGGACCTTGATGGCAACCTTGCGGCGCAGGGCCAGCACCATCGATGAACTCTGCTGGGCCAGCTGCATCCTCTCTTCGAGTTCGGAGTCGATGAGGGACTCATCCGCCTTGGGCATCAGGGTGAAATGCACGCTGCCGGCCTCCGGGTCCAGATCGCGCCAGAGCCGGTCGCTGTAGAACGGCGAGATGGGCGCCGACAACTGAGCCACCACCTTGAGCGCCTGGTAGAGCGTCTGATATGCAGCGAGCTTGTCGTCGTTCATCGTGCCGCCCCAGAAACGCTTGCGGTTGAGGCGCACGTACCAGTTGCTGAGGTTGTCGCACACGAAGTTCTGGATCAGACGTCCGGCGGTGGTGATGTCATAGTCCTCATAAGCGGCGGTGACATCCTTGATGAGGGTGTTGAGAAGCGATACCAGCCAGCGGTCTATCTCCCGCAGGGCACTCTGCGGCGCCTGGGGAGCCTTCGGGTCGAACTTATCCACGTTCGCATAAAGGGCGAAGAAGGAATAGGTGTTGTAGAGCGTGCCGAAGTATTTGCGGCGCACCTCGTCCACGCCGGCTTCGTCGAAGCGCAGGTTGTCCCAGGGCTGTGCATTGGTGAGCATGTACCAGCGCAGGGCATCGGCGCCGTAATTGTCAAGGGCCTTGAACGGATCCACCGCATTGCCCAGGCGCTTGCTCATCTTGTTGCCGCCCTTGTCCAGCACCAGACCGTTGGAAATCACGTGCTTGAATGCTGCCGTGCCGCTTATCATGGTATGGATGGCGTGCAGGGTATAGAACCAGCCGCGTGTCTGGTCGACACCTTCGGCGATGAAATCCGCCGACTGGGTGAACTGCGGCTTGCCGATATTCTTGAGGCCTTCCTGGGCGTAGGGCATGGAACCCGAGTCGAACCAGACGTCTATCAGGTCGGTCTCGCGCACCATCTTCTGCCCGTCTTCGCTCACCAGGAAAATCTGATCTACATAAGGGCGGTGAAGGTCTATCCTGTCATAGTTCTCACGGGAGAAATCGCCCGGCACGAAACCTTTGTCGCGCAGCGGGTTGGAAGCCATGATGCCGGCTGCCACAGCTTTGTCTATCTCTTCGCAGAGCTCCGCGATGGAGCCTATGCACTTGGTCTGGCGGCCGTCTTCGGTGCGCCAAACCGGCAGCGGAGTGCCCCAGTAGCGGCTGCGGGACAGGTTCCAGTCCTGGATGTTCTCCAGCCACTTGCCGAAGCGGCCTGTACCGGTGGATTCGGGCTTCCAGACGATGGTGTTGTTGATATCTATCATCTGGTCGCGCACCGCGGTGGTCTTGATGAACCAGGAGTCCAGCGGATAATAGAGAACCGGCTTGTCGGTGCGCCAGCAGTGGGGATAAGAGTGGACGTGCTTTTCTATCTTGAAGGCCTTGCCCTGCTGCTTGAGATCCACGCAGAGGTCAATGTCCAGGGTGGCATCGTCGGGGCCCAGCGTGGGGTCGTAGGCGTTCTTGACGAAACGGCCGGCATAGACGCCATATTTTTCAGTATCCACATTGGCGGCCACAAAACCGGGATCGAGGTCTTCCAGGCGGAAGAACTTGCCGGTGCGGTCCACCATCGGCATGCGGTTGCCGGCAGCATCCACCATCTGCATCGGCGGCACGCCGGCAGCCTTGGCCACCTTGTCGTCGTCGGCACCGAAAGTGGGCGCGATGTGCACCACGCCGGTACCGTCTTCGGTGGTGACATAGTCGCCGGTAATTACCCTGAAAGCGCCTTCGCCGGGATTTACCCAGGGGAAGAGCTGCTCATACTTGATACCCGCCAGCTCGCGGCCCTTGAAGGAGCCGTCCAGCACGCGGTAGGGATTCTTGTCGTTGAAATGAGAGGCCACCAGCGCCTTGGCCAGCACATAGACAGCCGGCTCTTTGGTGTAGGGGTTGACGCTCTCGACGCGCACATATTCTATATTCGGGCCCACGCAGAGCGCCGTATTGGACGGCAGGGTCCAGGGCGTGGTTGTCCACGCCAGGAAATAGACCGGAGCCGAAGCGTCGGCAAACAGTTTCTCGGAAACAGCGTCGCGCCGCACCCTGAACTGGGCGGTGACGGTGGTATCCTTCACGTCGCGGTAGCAGCCGGGCTGGTTGAGTTCGTGAGTGCTCAGTCCGGTGCCGGCAGCGGGCGAATAAGGCTGTATGGAGTATCCCTTATAGAGGTATCCCTTCTTGTAAATCTCCTTGAGGAGATACCAGAGCGTCTCTATATAGCTGTTGTCGTAGGTCACATAGGGGTTTTCCATATCGACCCAATAGCCTATGCGCTCCGTGAGGTTGACCCACTCCGCGGTGTATTTCATGACCTCGCGGCGGCAGGCGTGGTTGTAGTCATCCACAGAAATCTTTTTGCCTATATCCTCCTTGGTGATGCCGAGCATCTTCTCCACGCCCAGTTCCACGGGCAGGCCGTGGGTGTCCCAGCCGGCCTTGCGCTCCACCAGATAGCCGGTCTGCGTCTTGTAGCGGCAGATGGCGTCCTTGATGCTGCGGGCCATGACATGATGGATGCCAGGCATACCGTTGGCGGAAGGCGGCCCCTCGAAGAAAATGAACTTGGGTGCGCCCTCTCTCAACTTAAGGACTTTCTTGAATGCATCCTCTTTGCGCCAGATGTCGAGTATGGCTTGGTTGACCTCAACCAGATCGTTGTTTTTATACTCGGGAAAACTCATACTTATTCTCATTTATGAAGGGGCAAAGATAATATTATTTGCTAAATTTGCCTATCCGAAAATAGCATCAAATGGGAACAATAGACATAGTGATTCTGGCCTGCTTTCTTCCGGCGGTCTATTTGGGTCTGAAAAACGGTTTCATCCGTCAGTTGGTGGCGCTGGCCGTGGTTGCCGGCGGGATAGTGCTCGCCCTGCGCTTCTCGGATACCGTAGGCGCCTGGCTGCAGCAAAGAATCAAAGTAGAACCCTTTTGGATAAAGGCCATCTCGTTTGCCCTGATATTCATAGCGGTAGCCCTGGTTCTGAACCTTGCAGGCAAGCTGCTGGAAAAGGTCCTGAGCATAGCTATGCTGGGATGGCTCAA
This sequence comes from uncultured Bacteroidia bacterium, assembly GCA_902767355.1. Taxonomy (GTDB): domain Bacteria; phylum Bacteroidota; class Bacteroidia; order Bacteroidales; family UBA932; genus Equibacterium. The sequence goes on along the minus strand of CACXHG010000077.1, from coordinate 21,020 downwards.
CCGGCTGCTGGGGCTGGCGCTGGCGCTGGCCACATCGGCGCTTTTAATCGGCGTAATCGTTTACATGGTAGATTCGGCCAATCAGCTGGTAGAATTCCTTCCAAAAGAGAAAATCGAGGAATCACGCTTCTACAAGCCGCTTTTGACTCTCGTTCAAAACGTGTTTCCATATTTGAAATCACTTTTTTAAAAAAAGTTTTTCCGTTTCCGTAGGCCAAGGGCCAAACTTTTGAGAAAATGACTCGTTTTTGGGCCGTCTGACACCCCATCTTTGCACTCGAAGAAGGGAAGATCTTGTGCAGACGGACAAACAACGGAGAGCGGCAGCGTCGCTTCCCGCAAGCGCCGGCCTTTTGCGGCACTATAGTGGGTAATGGCCCGGACAAGGTTCCGGCACCGCGGGAAGCGGCCCTCTCCATCTTTTAAATGTCAAACGGCGAAAGAGAGTCATTATTATGAAAAAAGTACAGCCTATCAAACAGCACGACGCCACCGACTGCGCAGTGGCCTGCATCGCCTCAGTGGCCCGCTACTGGGGTCTGGCGCTGCCGCTGGCAAGCATACGGCAGGCCTGCGGCGCCTCTGCCCAGGGCACTACTATAAAAGGGATAACGGACGCCTGCGAGAGCATCAATCTGGCGGCGACGCCCTGCAAGTCCAGCACCAAGGACTTGGACTCGATAGACCCCGACAGACTGCCGGCCATACTGCACACCGCCACGGAAGAAGGCGATCCGCACTTCGTGGTGCTCTGCTCTTACGACGACCAGACGGCCGAAATCATGGACCCCGCCGAAGGCAAAATCTTGCGGCTGGTCCGCGACAGGCTGCGCAGCCTCTGGAGCGGCTACCTGGTGCTGGTTTCGCCCACCGAAGACTTCCGCCCGGGCGATAAAACCCTCCCCCTGAAAACCAGGCTGGGCCAGATATTCTCGCTCTGCGGCAGCCAGATAGTAGCCTCTACCCTGCTGGCACTGTGCTACATCCTGATCGGCATCAGCTTCTCGGTTTTCCTGCAGTACTTTATCGACAAAGTAATCCCCACTGGAGACAGTTACCGGATAATAGGCCCCGCGCTTATTATGACCGCCCTTTCTATTCTTGCTTTAATAATCGGTAACCTCAGGACCAACACTCTGTTGTCCGCAGCCACAGGTATTGACATTAAAATCATCAACACCTACATTTCACATCTTTTCCGTCTGCCTGTGGCTTTCTTTAACATCCGTGGCGCCGGCGAGATCAACTCCCGCATAGGCGATGCATATACCATACGACGCTTTGTCACAGAGGGCATCCCGTCGATAGTCATCAGCGTCTTCACCCTGGCGACGGCCTTTGTGCTGATGTTCAGTTTTCAGTGGAAGCTGGCGCTTCTTACAGCCGCTTTCGTGCCGGTTTATACCGTCATCTTCTGCCTGGCCTCGAAGGCTGCCGGCAAGTTCAACAAAGAAATCGTCGCCGGCAGCACCGCCTTTGAAAAGAAGTGCGTAGAAGGCATTTCCGCCGTCAGGAGCGTCAAATACGCCACTGCAGAGAAGGAAGCGTCCAGGAACATCACCGCACAATATATGTCCCTGTGCGACAAAATGTTCCGCGGGGGACGCGCAGCCGGCAGATATTCCTACACGGCCGAAACGGCGTCCCGGATGCTCACCGTGGTGCTGCTGTCGGCCGGCTCGCTGGTGATTCTCAGGGGCCAGATGAGCGTGGGCACACTGGTGGGCTTCTACGCCATCACATCGTTTTTCTCTGCCCCGCTGGCACAGCTGGTTTCGTCCAGCAATCTCATCAGCCAGACAAAGATTGCCTCCGAGAGGCTCTTCGAAGTGATGGACCTGGAAGAAGAACCCCGCGAAGGTTGCGATGTCCCCGACGGGCAGCACGACCTGGTGTTCGACGGCATCAGCTTCTGCTATCCCGGCTCGCTGAATCTGCTGGAGAATTTCAGCGCCGTGATTCCAGCCGGCAAAATCACGGCCATCAAGGGCCGCAGCGGCTGCGGCAAGAGTTCCCTGGCGGCCCTGGCAATGCGGCTGTATGCCCCCACGAAGGGCCGCATAAGCTTCGGCGGCTGCGACATAGGCATGTTTGACCTGCGCCAGTGGCGGCGCAAGGTGACCATAGTACCCCAGGACGTACGCCTGCTGGACGACACCATACTCTACAACATAAGCGGCAGCAAGCGGGACTACGACCTGGAGCGCATCGCCTATCTGCTGGTGGAACTGGGGCTGGACGGCCTGATAAAAGAGCTCCCCAACGGGCTGATGACCATGGTCGGCGAGTCGGGCTGCCGGCTCTCCGGAGGGCAGAAGCAGCGCATCGCCATAGCCGCCGCCCTTTACCGCCAGCCGGACATACTCATCCTGGACGAGGCCACGAACTCCCTGGACGCCGCCTCGCAGCAGCTGATGATGCAGGCCATCGGCAGGCTTAACAAAGAACGCAATACTACCATCATAATGATTACCCACAAGGCCGACGAGGTCCCCATTGCAGACAATCTGATTCAAATGTGAATGCGCATTCATATCAGGGTGAACTCTGCACACCCCTCAATCTGCAGGGAAACTTAAAACTATTTGTATTATGGAAGAAAAAAGATTTAGTGGATCAGCTCTGGAGGGATTGAATTCTTCCGAACTGTGCATTTGCGGTGGCGTAGCCGCGGAATTCAATCTGTCCGACATCATTACCATTATCCGCAAGGTGATGGAATTCCTGGACGACTATGTACCCCAGTTGATCAAGGGCATCAAGGACGGCTTTAACTTCAAGAAATAGGAGGGCCGGCCATGAAAACCTATCATCTGGACATTATTTCCGCCCGTGAAAGCTGCAGCATAGTGGGCGGCGCCGACAAAAACGCACAGAATGCGCTCTATTACATCGGCTATGCCATAGGCTTTCTGGTGAACTGCATCGTAAGGCTGTTCTCAGCCAAGGAGCCTCAGGCAGAGCCTGCAGTACTGTAGTATCCATGGATTTTTAAGGGAGGGAGCAGTGAAACGACTGATTTTAATTTGCCTGATGCTTGCAGCCGCCGACTTGGCGCTTGAGGGACAGACACGGACCCTCGGCCTGGATGACTGCATCGGCCTTGCCCTGCAGCGCAACCCTGAAATTCTCCTCGGCAGGATCGCTTGCGACAAGAGCCGCACAGAGCTTTTACAATCCGAGGCGGAACTGCTCCCTACCCTTAATTTATATGCCAACCAGTACTACAATTGGGGACGAAGCGTCGATATGCAGGAACTTGTCATTGTCAAGAACCGGCTTACGCGACAGACGAGCGGCTCTGTCGGCGCATCGTTTTCACTGTTCGACGGTTTCACATCAATCAACACGGTACGCCTGAAGCGGCAGCTGCTGCTCGCCGAAGGCGACAATGCCCGTCGCATAGAGGCCGAAGTCAAGGCAGAAGTGGCCCGGGCCTATCTGGGAAACATACTCGCCAGGCTGGAGCGCAGCCGTCTCGGCGAGAGCCTAAAGGCGATGGAGGGACAGGCCGCGAGGCTCACTCTGGAAGTGGAAGCGGGCGCAGCCACGCGGAGCGGGATATTGGAGATGGAAGCCAAGATGGCCGAAATACAATCCCAGATAGCCGACGCCTCCGCCAGGGAGAACATGCAGCTAGTGAAGCTGAAGGCCCTGACCGGCTGCGGCGAAAGTTTTGCCACGGACACCCTGCTCCCGCCCCCTGCGAGCGAGCCTCCCGCCGAGGGTATCCACGCCCTGGCAGACGCAATGCCGGCGGTGGCAGCGGCCAGGCACAGTTTAAAGGCGGCCGAACTGGCGCTGAAGGTTGCAAAAGGTTCCCTGCTGCCGTCACTGTCAGTGTCTGCCGCATACGGGACATACTACAGCGACGCGGCGGCAGCCACATTCCGGCAGCAGCTGGAAAACAACCACAACCCGTCCATATCCCTCGGCCTTTCGGTTCCGATATTCAACGCCGGCAAAGGCGCCGCTGCGGTCGCCGCCGCAAGGGCAGACCTGTCCGCCAGCAGGATACAGCTGCAACAGGCTCTGGATCAGAGCAGAAACGAGCTGGCCCAGCTGGAGCAGGATTGCCGCACACTGCACGTGCAGCTGCTGGCAGCCATCTGCAGCGAAGAACTCTACCTAAAGCGTTTTGAGTGCGCCACGGCAGAATACGAGAGCGGGACTATCTCAACATCGGAGTGGATCGATGCCTGCGAAGACCTTGCCCGCAGCCGGTGCGCCCTGGCCCAGGCGTGGTGCAAATACTTGTTTCAAAAGAAGATAATGGAGTTTTACGAAGATGCAATCAAAGGCTAAAAAGCACAGATGGTGGTTTTGGGCTGCGGCGGCCGCCGCTGTGAGCGCAATGCTGCTGGCCACCGGCAAATCCCAGCTGCCCGTGGTAGAGGCCGCCCATCCTCAAGTAGGCGACATCAGCCGCACAGCCTCGGCCTACGGCCGTATCCAGCCGGTGACCCAGGTAACCATTTCCCCCGACGTGTCGGGAGAGATAATGGAAATCAATTTCGACGAAGGCGACACGGTAAAGCGGGGCGATCTGCTGTTCAAAATCAAGCAGGAAAGCTACCTGAACTCTATCGCACGCTGCCAGGCCGCCCTGGGGAGCGCGCTTAAAACTCTAGAGGTACAGGACGGCCAGCTGAAACTCAAGCTGCAGCAGTTGCAGCGGCTGGAAAAACTGTGCGCCGGCGAGGCCGCTCCCGCCTCGCAGCTGGAAGAGGCCAGGATAGCCTTCGACTGCGCACAGGCGCAGAAACAGGAGTGCGAGTTTCAGGTCGCCGCCGCCCGCGCCAATCTCGAGGCGGCCCGCAGCGAGCTGGCCAAAACCCTGGTGTATGCGCCTATAGACGGCATTGTGACCGCCCTTCGGGCCAAAGCCGGAGAGCGGGTTGTCGGTACCGGCACCATGGCCGGCACCGAGATTATGACCATCGCCAATCTGGAGCGCATGGAACTGGTCGTGCAGCTCGGGCAGAACGACATCTGCAGCGTCAGCACCGGCAACCTGGCGCAGATCAGGCCCGACGCCGCGCCGTCCAGCATCCTCGAAGGCACGGTGGATAAAATTGCCGTGAGCGCTTCCGGCAGCGGTCAGATTGTCGGCAGCAGCGATTTCGAGATAAGGATAAGCATTGATAATCAAAGCAATATCAAGCTTTTACCCGGCATGAGCGCCTCGGTAACAATCTACACCGGTTCCAAAAATGACATTTTAACCGTACCTTTGCAGGCGATAATGGTAAGGGACGGGCAGGAAACGGTCTGGACAGTGGCTGCAGACGGCCGCGTGCACAGCGTTCCGGTAAGCTGCGGGATACAGGATTTCAGCCGCGTAGAAATCACGGGCGGCCTTTTCCAGAGCGACTTGGTGGTGACCGGACCTTTCCAGACAATAAGCAAAGGCCTCAAAGAAGCCGACAAGGTAAAACTCAGCAAAGATGCTCAACGATAATCTGATCCTTTCCATAGAAACCAGCGGCGACAGCTGCTCGGCAGCACTGTCAAAAAACGGCGCCACTTTCGCCTCCGATTTTCTCGACACCCCCAGGATGCAGTCTTCGCGCCTGGCCCCGATGGTGGACAGCCTGCTCAAAAAGAATAATCTTACAATGAAGCAGTTATCGGCCGTGGCCGTCAGCAGCGGCCCCGGCTCTTACACCGGCCTCAGGGTGGGTGTCTCCATGGCCAAGGGGCTGTGCTTCGGCGCCGGAGTTGCGCTGATTGCCGTCGGCACGCTGGATCTGATTGCCGCTCAGGCGCTTGAGGCGTTCGACGGCGAAAGGCCGGACTTTATCGTGCCGATGATCGATGCGCGCCGCATGGAGGTTTATCAGGCAGAATACGACGGCTGCGCCTGTCGCATCGGAGACATAGAGCCCAAGATCCTGGATGAGAACTCCTATGCCGGGCTGCTTGAAAAAGGCCGCGTGCTGTTCTGCGGCGACGGTGCCGGCAAATTCTCCTCCGTCATCAGCCACCCGTCAGCCATGTTTTTCCCATGCTGCCCGGATGCCCGCTATATGGCAAAAATCGCCCACCAGAAATACCTGGCAGGCGATTTTGAAGATGTTGCCTATATGGAGCCCTTCTACCTGAAAGATTTCAGAATCGGACAGAGCAAGAAGAACGTCCTGGGGCTGTGATGACTGTTATTTACCAAGTGCGGATGCGGGAATTCTCCACCTACCGTCTTTCTTGAGCAGAGACCAGTCATACTCTGACGGATCGTGCTCTTCATAGAGGTACTTGACTTTAACAACGGCCTCACCTTTAGTATTATCTATCGTTTCGGAGAGGATTTCGTATCCTTTAAAATCAGATCCCTCCCCATCTTCACTTGTTTTTTCATTATAAGCAGACATTACCTGACCTTTCTGGGCGTCAGGCATATCAACGAGTTCCCAGAAGGTAGCCCAATCAGCAGCAGCCATTGCGTCAATAGCAAGGCTTGTCACTTCTTTGGGACCACTGCCTTCCTGATTGACAGTAACTGTTGCGCTTTCCGCTCCGCAATGGAACACTACGTCAGCGCTACGATTAGCCTCGTAATAATTGGGTTTAACTGTGATGTCTGCACCGGATGCGCTCAGCCACTCGGCACTGGGCTGTGAAGAAAACTCCCCACTTGCAGTAACTTTCATAGTTACCACTTCTCCTTTGTAAGAGACATTCACAGAATTCTTGTCAAGCTTGATGGAGTCCTTAGCCTCTTTCTGGCAGGAAACCGCAGCAAATGCCGCTACACACGCGAGCACGCTGATAATTGCAAACAATCTTTTCATACTTGAATACTTTTTTTGGGTTATAGATTAATAGATAAAATAACTGTCGTTGTTGGAATACTGAAGCATATCATTCGGGGTAATACAACCCTTACCCTTGAATATCGGCATTATTGAAAGGCTGCGCCGCCCCTCGCTCAGGTCAATGCCTTCAATCATGAACAGCCGCCACATCAATTCGGTACAATAGACCTTGGTCGAGTCCTCCAGGTCAAACTCATTGTCAAATCGGGTGCTGTCCCTGACATATTGGAGAGCCCTGGCCACCACGCGGTCGGTCCGCTGGAGACTGGTGTGCACAAATTCGGCCTGCCTGCACCGGCTTTTCGCCAGGAAGGAGTCCAGGACTTCCATTTTGACACGTTCGAAATCGCCCGGGCCATCCAGTTCCTTGGGCACGGCATGTATAACATACCAGGTCGAATCCAAGTCCACTAGCAAACCTACATGACTGTATATCAGCGAATCGCCGCTATGCATATTGAGCATCTGGGAATAGAGCCCCGTTCCGGCACGGAAAACCAGGTCGGCAGTGCGCATCTCGGAATACGGGAGCCGAGGCACATCCGGGGCAGTGCGCCTGACACTGCGACAGCCACACGCCAAAAGCAAAACGACAGCAGCAAATAAGAATCGCCTCATACCGAAAGAATCATAATGCAAATGTAACAAAATTTATAGATTTTGATACCAGTTCGGCTTTTATATATCTACCTATATTAATAAAGAATTTTTTACTAAATTTGCAGTTTAAAATTGCAAGGAACAAAAATTTATGGCATATCTGAAATTCAACAAGGCGGAACTGGTGAATCTGGAATACTCGCTCAAGCGGGAGCTGATTGCCACTAACCGCACCGGCGCATACGCAAACACCACCATCGTGTGCTGCAATACCCGCAAGTACCACTGCCTGCTGGCCGTTCCCATAGAGGAGATGAACTGGCGCCGACACATCCTGCTTTCATCGCTGGACGAGACGCTGATCCAGCACGAGCGCGAGTTCAATCTCGGCATCCACTGCTACGGCAAGGTGTTCGAGCCGCGCGGGCACAAATACATAGTCGATTACGAAAACGAACCCATCCCGACCATCACCTACTATATCGGCGGCATCAAGCTCCAGAAGCAGCTGCTCATGGTAGAAAACGAGGACAGGGTCCTTATCAAATACACCCTTCTGGACGCTCACTCCAAAACCACCCTGCGGCTGCGGCCGCTGATGTCTTTCCGCAGCATCCACGCCCTGACTAGGGAAAACAGCACTGCCGACACCCGCAGCCACGACTGCGAAAACAGCAAGTCCTACAAGATGTATCAGGTTCTGCCGGAGCTGTTCATGCAGCTGAGCAAGGCCAACTCTTTTGTGGATTCCCCGTCCTGGTACAAAGGCGTGACCTATCCGGAAGAGTACCGCCGCGGCTTTGACTGCACCGAAGACCTCTATACTCCCGGCTACTTCGAAATGCCCATCAAAAAGGGCGAGAGCATCATATTCTCGGCTTCTACAAAGCCCTGCGAAACCGCTTCCCTGAAGCGCCTGTTCTCAAAGGAGCAGGGTGCGGTCGGACGGCTGGACGACTTTGACTCCACCCTGCGCCACGCCGCCTCCCGCCTGCTTTTCCACCGCCAGTGGCTGGAAATCAGCAGCGGCTTCTCCTGGCTCGAGGTGGGCGATTTGCGCGACACGGCCATCTGCGCCGACGGCCTGCTGCTTCACAACAACGGCAACGTCAAAGACTACAACACCATTTTGGACGGCACAATCGAGAAATGGAACAAGGAGCTGCTCAGCTCCAGCCAGAAGGTAGAGGCGCCGCTGGGCATCATCCACCTGGTGCAGAGTCTGGCCAGCTTTACCGGCAAGGAAAAGGTGACCTGGGCCAAGTACTCCGCCACGGTCAATTCCATCCTGGGCAGCTATATCGCAGGCCGGCCCGAGGTGCAGCTGCACGACAACGGCCTGCTATGGGCTTCGATGAGCGGCGTGGCCCTGAGCTGGATGAACGCCTATACCGAGGGTCATCCGGTAACGGAGCGCGCCGGCTATCAGGTAGAGACCAACGCCCTGTGGTACAACGCCCTGCGCTTTGCCGCCGAAATGGAAATGCGCTATGGCAAAAACCGCGACGCCGCAGCCCTCTATCTTGACATCGCAGCCAAAATAGAGGACAATTTCTACAATATGTTCTGGTGCGAAGAGCGCGGCCACCTGGCAGACTATGTAGACGGCCAGGGGCAGAACAAGTTTACCCGCCCCAACCAGATATTCGCCTGCGCCATCCCCTACAGTCCTCTGACAGAAGAGGTTCAGGACCTGGTGTTCCGCGCTGTAAGGCAGGACCTTCTTACCAGCCGCGGCATACGCACCCTCTCGCCCAAGAACCCTCTGTTCAAGGGCATTTACGACGGCAACCAGCACGAGCGCGACCTTGCCTACCACAACGGCAGCACGCGGCCCTGGCTGCTCAAGCCCTATGCAGAGGCCGGCTTCAAGCTCTACGGCAGCGCCTTCGTGCGCGAGGCCCGCGAGATGATAAAGGGCTTTGAAGAGGACATGACCATCCACGGCATAGGAGCGGTGGCCGAGCTCTACGACGGCAACCCGCCCCACAACCCCCACGGAGCCATCAACTCCGCCACAGCCACAGCAGCGATTCTCACTGTAGAATACCTTATCAACAAATATAAAGTGGAGGATTAATTATGAAAGTTCTGATGTTCGGCTGGGAGTTCCCTCCCCATATTTCCGGCGGTCTGGGCACCGCCTGCTACGGCATCACCAAGGGCCTTGCCGCCAACGGCGTGGAAACCCTTTTCGTAATGCCCTCCGCCAGCGGCGACGAGGACCAGGAAGCCGCGCAGATAATCAATGCCAGCGACATCGCCGTGTACGACACCATCACCAACATAGACGACTACCTGAGCAAGGTGGAATTCCTGCGCGTGGGCACCAACCTGATGCCCTACATTTCGCCCGAGGACTATTCCCTGCTGAGCGAAGAAGACCGCCACTTCCAGACGATGGAGTTCTCTACCCACTTCCGCAGCAAATACAAATTTTCCGGCAAGTACGGGGCCAACCTCATGGAGGAGGTTTCGCGCTATGCCATGGTGGGCGGCGCCATCGCCGCCGAGCACGACTTTGACGTGATCCACGCCCACGACTGGCTCACCTACCTGGCCGGCATCGCCGCCAAGAAAGTGAGCGGCAAGCCGCTGGTAGTGCATGTACATGCCACCGAGTTCGACCGCGACGGTGAGAACTACAACACCGTGGTCTATGACATAGAGCAGCGCGGCATGCGCGCCGCCGACAAGGTCATCACGGTGAGCGACTGGACCCGCAACATCGTCATAAACCGCTACGGCATAGACCCTTCCAAGGTCATCACGGTGCACAACGCCGTGGATTTCTCCGGCCGCAGCGACATGAAGGTCAAGCGCACCGTAAAGGAAAAGGTCGTCACCTTCCTGGGCCGCGTGACCCTGCAGAAGGGCCCCGAATACTTTATCGAGGCTGCCCGCAAGGTGCTGGACCGCTGCGACAACGTCCGCTTTGTGATGGCCGGCAGCGGCGACCTGCTGAACCGCAGCGTGCGCCGCGTGGCGCAGCTCGGCATGGCCGACAAATTCCACTTCACGGGCTTCCTGCGCGGGGCCGACGTGCAAAAGATGTTTGCATACTCGGATGTGTATGTGATGCCTTCCGTCTCTGAGCCTTTCGGCATCTCGCCCCTGGAGGCGATGATAAGCAACGTGCCCACCATCATCTCCAAGCAGTCGGGCGTGGCCGAAGTCCTCAAGCACGCCATCAAGGTCGATTTCTGGGACATCGACGCCCTGGCCGACTCTATCTACGCCCTCGTGCAATACCCTGCAATCGCCAAGATTGCCAGCGAGAAGGGCTACGAAGAGGTGAGCACCCTCAAGTGGAACAATGCGGCAGCCAAGATCAAGGCCGTTTACGCCGCAGCAATCAAGAATAATTAAAAATACGATATATGGCAACAAAAAGCATTTGCATGTACTTTCAGGTACATCAGCCCGACAGGCTCCGACTCTACAGGTTTTTTGACATCGGCGCCGACGACCACTATTTCGACGACTTTGAGAACAGCGCCATCGTGCGCCGCATAGCCGCCAAGTGCTATCTGCCCATGAATGCCCTTATCCTGGACATGATAAAGGCTGCCGGCAAGAAGTTCAAGGTCACCTTCTCCATCTCCGGCACAGCCCTCGAGCAGTTCAAGAAATATGCGCCGGAAGTTCTGGACAGCTTCAAGGCGCTGGCCGCCACCGGCTGCGTGGAATTCCTGGCCGAGACTTATTCCCATTCGCTGGCCTCACTGGTCTCGCCGGCCGAATTCAAGGACCAGGTCAAGCTGCATGCCGCCGCAATAGAAAAAGAGTTCGGCGTCAAGCCCAAGGCATTCCGCAACACCGAGCTGATCTACTCCGACCAGATAGGTCAGATGGTGGCCGCCATGGGTTACCGCACCATGCTCACCGAGGGCGCGAAGCATGTCCTGGGCTGGAAGAGTCCCAACTATGTGTACCACAACCCTCTGGAGCCCAAGCTCAAGCTGCTGCTCAAGAATTCTTCCCTGAGCGACGACATCGCCTTCCGCTTCTCCAACACCTCCTGGAGCGAGTGGCCGCTCACTGCCGACAAATATGCCGGCTGGGTTGCCGAGGCCCTCGAAAAGGACGATATCGTGAACCTCTTCATGGACTATGAGACCTTCGGAGAGCACCAGAAATCGGCGAGCGGCATCTTTGAATTCTTCAAGGCCCTGCCCGCCCAGATTGCGAAATACAAGAACATCGGCTTCTGCACCGCCAGCGAAGCGGCCAAGAAACACGAATCCGTGGCAGAGCTGAACGTCCCCTTCCCCATCTCATGGGCCGATGAGGAGCGCGACACCTCCGCCTGGCTGGGCAACGAGCTGCAGAACGAAGCCTTCAGTAAGATCTACGCCCTCGAGGCCAAGGTGCGCAAGGCGGGCGACGCCCATCTGATGGAAGTGTTCCGCCGCCTGCAGGAGAGCGACCACATGTACTACATGTGCACCAAGTTCTTCTCTGACGGTGCCGTTCACAGCTACTTCAACCCCTACGACACACCATACGAAGCTTTTATCAACTATATGAACGTGCTCAGCGACTTCGAAATCAGGGTCGAGAGTGCGTTGGCCAAAAAGAAAACCCCTAAAAAATAATGAAGAAAGACATCACGATGCCGGACTACCTGTTCGAGGTCAGCTGGGAAGTTTGCAACAAGGTAGGCGGCATCCACACCGTACTTGCCACCAAGGCGCTCAATCTCAGTAAAGAATTAGAAGACAAACATATACATATCGGGCCTGACGTCTGGATGCACACCCGTCAGAATCCAGAGTTCTTGGTGGACAACGAACTGTTCAAATCCTGGAGGGAACTTGCCGCCCACGAGGGCCTGCGCGTGCGCGTGGGCCGCTGGAACATCCCCGGACAGCCGGTAGCCATCCTGGTCGATTTCAAGACCTTCATCACGAGCAAGGACCAGATTTTCGCCAGCGCCTGGGAAAAATATGGCGTGGATTCGCTGAACGGCAACTGGGAATACATAGAGGCCTTCCTCTTCGGCTATGCCGCCGGCAAGGTCATAGAGAGCTTCTCCCGCTACTATATCCACTCCTCCAGCAAGATCGTGGCCCAGTTCCACGAGTGGATGGCCGGCGCCGGCATCCTCTATCTCAAGCAGACCGGCCTGCCCATAGGCACCATCTTCACCACCCACGCCACCGTGGTGGGCCGCTGCATGGCCAGCAAGCATATTCCGTTCTATAAGGAGCTCCCCACCATGGACGGCGACGCCATGGCGCGCGACTATGGCGTGAGCGACCGCCACTCAGTGGAAAAGGCCGCAGCCCACGCCGCCGACATCTTTACCACGGTTTCAGATCTGACCGCCAACGAATGCCGCATACTGCTGGGACGCCAGCCGGATGTGATTACCCCCAACGGCATAGCCGCCAGCTACACGCCGGACGAGAAAACCTATGCAAAGATGCGCGCCGGGGCCCGCAAGAGCCTGCTGAAAGTGGCCTCGGCGATGTCCGACAAGAAATATACCGACGCCGGCACCGAAATCGTCTGGATAGGCGGCCGCTACGAATATGAGACCAAGGGCATCAACGTCTTCATCGACGCCCTGGCCAAGGTCGCCCGGAGCAATCCGGCCAAGCAGGTTGCGGCATTTATAATGGTGCCCAGCGGCAACAACGGCCCCGACAAGGACCTGCTCGAAAAGCTTTCCAATCCGGGACATAAGTACACCACAAACGTCACCCACTACCTGATGGACGACTTTGACAGCGTGCGCCTGCAACTGAGCCAGCGCGGCCTCAGTAATGCCCCCGGATGCAAGGTGGATGTATTTTTCGTGCCCAGCTACCTGAACGGCAGCGACGGCATCTTCAACCAGACCTACATTTCCCTTCTCGCCGGCGCCGACCTGACTGTGTTCCCCTCATACTACGAGCCTTGGGGCTACACCCCGCTGGAGTCCCTGGCCTTCTACGTGCCTACCGTCACCACTACCCTGACCGGCTTCGGCCTCTGGGTCAAGGACCGCTACCAGGGCAGCAACCCTCTTACAGGCATCTGCATAATAGAGCGCAACGACTTCAACTACAACGACGTAGTGGACCAGGTTGCCGAGTGCATCCTGCGCTTCTGCGCCATGGATGCCAAGGCCTGCGAGCAGGCTGCCGCTAATGCAAAGGAAATCTCCTGCCTGGCACTCTGGGAGAACAACATTACTTATTACAAAACAGCTTACGATATGGCAATAGATAAAGTGATTGAGAAATTCGGTGCATATCCCCTGCTGCAGGACGAGGGCGACCAGAGCTACCGCAAACAAATTGCAAACCGCCCCAACTGGAGCAGCATCCTGGTCAACCGTTCGCTTCCCGAGAACCTGCGCGCCCTCGAAGATATCTCCAAAAACCTCTGGTGGTGCTGGAACGAAGATGCCAAGGAACTCTTCCGCAGCATAGACCCCGCCCTCTGGGAAGAATGCAAGGGCAATCCCATACTGCTGCTGGACAAGATATCGATGGACCAGTACAAGCTGCTGGAGCAGGACAAAGACTTCATGTCCCGCCTGAAGGCTGTCTACCGCCGCTTTACAGACTACATGAAGGGCAAAGAGGCCCGCAAGTCTCCCAAGATTGCATACTTCTGCATGGAATACGGCCTCGACACCTCGCTCAAGATATATTCCGGCGGCCTGGGCATCCTGGCCGGCGACTACCTCAAGGAAGCCAGCGATATGGGCGTGCATCTGACTGCGGTCGGCCTGCTGTATAAATACGGCTATTTCACCCAGTATCTGTCCGGCGACGGCGACCAGGTGGCCTCCTACGACCCGCAGGATTTCCGCGAATCCCCCGCCCAGCCCGTGCTCGACGCCGAAGGCCGTTGGCTCACGGTGTCGGTGCCCATGCCGGGCCGAAACCTCAACATCCGAGTGTGGAAAGTAGAGGTAGGCCGTACCGACCTCTATCTGCTGGACACCGATTTCGAAGATAACCTGCCCGAAGACAGGCCCATCACCCACCAGCTCTACGGCGGCGACTGGGAGAACCGCCTCAAGCAGGAAATCCTGCTCGGCATAGGCGGTATCCGCGCCCTGAAGGCCATGAACATCAAGGCTGAGGTTTACCACTGCAACGAGGGCCACGCCGCCTTCACCGGCATCGAGCGCATCAGGATGTATGTCGAAAACGACAACCTGACCTTCGCCGAGGCCCTGGAAGTGGTGCGCTCGTCGTCGCTGTTCACCACCCACACCCCCGTGCCCGCCGGCCATGACTTCTTCAGCGAAGACATGATGCGCGTTTACTTCGGTTCTTTCCCCGAGCGCATGAAGATAGACTGGCACACCTTCATGGGCCTGGGCCGCTACAACATCAACGACGGCGGCGAGAAATTCTCCATGAGCGTGCTTGCCGCCAACATGAGCCAGGGCATCAACGGCGTCAGCTGGCTGCACGGCAAGGTCAGCCAGGAAATCCTGGCCGGCATGTGGCCCGGCTACCTGCCCGAAGAGGTCAATGTGGGCTATGTGACCAACGGCGTGCACTACGACACCTGGACCGCTCCCGAATGGAAGGCCATCTACGGCAAGATCTTCGGCAAGGCATTCGCCACCCACCACTACGACAAATCCTGCTTCGATGAGATCTACAAAGTGGCCGACAAGGACATCTGGAATGTCCGCAGCGTGCTGCGCAAGCGCCTGATAGACTACGTGAAGAAGACTATTTCCGACACCAAGTCCACGGCCCACTATTCTCCCAGCCAGATTGTCAAGATCAAGTCCACGCTGCGCAACGACGTGCTCACCATAGGTTTCGCCCGCCGCTTTGCCACCTACAAGCGCGCCACCCTGCTCTTCAGGAACCTGGACCGCCTGGCCAAGATCGTGAACAATCCCGACCGCCCCGTGCAGTTCCTCTTTGCCGGCAAGGCTCACCCCGCCGACAAGGCCGGCAGCGACCTTATCAAGCAGATTGTAGAGATTTCCAAGATGCCGCAGTTCATAGGCAAGATTGTGTTCGTGCCCAACTACGATATCACAGTGGCCAAACTGCTGGTTCAGGGCGTGGATATCTGGATGAACAACCCTACCCGCCGCCAGGAAGCTTCCGGCACCAGCGGCGAGAAGGCCGTGATGAACGGCGTAATGCACTTCTCCGTGCTGGACGGCTGGTGGGTTGAAGGCTACAAGGATGGCGCCGGCTGGGCCCTCCCCCTGGAGCGCACCTACGAGAAGCAGGAATTCCAGGACGACCTGGATTCTGCGATGATTTACAACATCATACAGAACGAGATCGCCCCCGCATTCTACAACAAGGACTGGGACAAGGATTACTCGCCCGAGTGGATCAAATACATCAAGAACACCATCGCCAAGGTAGCCAGCAACTTTACCACCAACCGTATGATGGAAGACTATCTGAAGCAGTACTATGTGCCTCAGGCAGAGCGCTACAACAAGATGGTGGACAAGGACTTCCTGAAGGCACGCGAGATCGCCCAGTGGAAGAAACGCATGTACCGCGCATGGCCCGAAATCCAGATCCGCCGCTTCGACAATGCCGGCGGCGGCGCACCCCGCTTCAGCCTGGGCGAAAACCACTACTGGGAAGTGGACGTGTTCCTGCCCGGCCTGACTCCTGACGAGATAGGCATCGAGTGCGTCATCACGGAGCAGGACGCCAAGGGCAACTACCATATCAGCGAGGTGCACCCCTACGAGGTGGTACGCTTCGAGGACTGCGTGGCAACCTACCGCGCCAACATCACTCCGGCCAAGGTGGGCAGCTACCAGTTCGCCACCCGTATGTTTGCAAAGAGCCCCGATATGGCTCACCGCCAGGACTTTGAACTTGTAAAATGGTTATAGCCACCACAGGATTTTTCGACGGGGTCCATCTGGGACACCGCAAAGTGATAGACACTCTCTGCAGCACTGCCCGTGCGCGGGGCGCAGAGAGTGCCGTGGTCACTTTCTGGCCGCATCCGCGAAATGTGCTTCGTCAGGATGCCCGCCAGCTGCGCCTGCTCAATTCTCTGGACGAGAAAAAAGCCCTGCTGAAGGCCTGCGGAGTGGATCAGGTACACGTGGTGGATTTTACCCGCGCCCTGAGCCGGCTCAGCTGCGAGGACTTCATCAAAGACTATATCATAGGTCAGATCGGCGCCGAGGTGCTGATTGTCGGCTACGACCATCGCCTCGGGAACACCGACTTTGACACCGATGTGACTGCCGTTGCCACCCGCCTTGGCCTGGAGACCATCAAGGCCGAAAGCGTGTCGGACCGCTACAACACCATCAGTTCTACCTACATCCGCAACCTTGTCTCCACCGGCGGCATAGAGCGCGCCAACTCCCTGCTGGGCTATGAATACCGCCTGAGCGGAGTTGTCGTGAGCGGCAACGGGATAGGCCGCAGGCTCAGCTACCCCACCGCCAACATGCAGCTCTACGAGCCGCTCAAGGTCCTGCCGGAGCAAGGAGTCTATGCGGTAAAGGTGCATGTAGAAGACGGGAACTACTACGGCGTCTGCAACATAGGCGTGCGCCCGACCATCAGCGACGACCGCACCCAGGTCATAGAAACGCACATACTGGACTTCAACGAAGAGATTTACGGCCTGGACATAAGCTTTGACTTTTGCGCCAAGCTGCGCAACGAGCAAAAGTTCGCCTCTGTGGATATGCTCAGAAGCCAGATGGAGCAGGATGTGCGCCAGACAAGACAGTTATTCGGAATTTAAAGCCCCACGCTATGGAAACCGCAGGAATAATCTTCTCTCTGATTTGGCTTACGCTGTTTTTCATCGGTATTGTATCGGCGGCAAAGAAAGCCAGGAACAAGGCCCAGTCCGCTCCCGGCCAGCAAGGCGGCTCGAAATACGCCCCCACAGGCCGGACAATAACCAACCGGCCGTGGCAGAATTCGCCCGCGTCCAAGATGCACCGGCAGATGGACGAGGCCTCAAAAAAGCTCGAGGCCGAGCGCCGCGCAATGGAAGCCAAATTCAAGTCCACATCCACGTCGGCAAACGAAGCTACCTACAAGGTAGCGGCCGAAGGCAGCCTGGAGAATCCGGCTGACATATCGGCCAAGCCGGCCCAAACAGTGGCCAAGGCCGATGCGGCAGCTGCGAAAGAGCCCGCACCCGGGCGCAAGATGGACTTCGACGCAGAGGACATGGTCATCTATTCGGAGATCATGAAGCCCGGCTACGAAAAATATTAGTGCGCCTATTTCAAATAATTTACTATATTTGTACTTCAGATAACGAAAGGGTCCCCTCTGGGAGGGGATTCTTTAATTTTTTATCGGATTTTTAAAATGGCAGAAATACATTATCTCACACAGAAAGGTTTGGACGACCTCAAAGAGCAACTGGCCGAAGCCATTGCACAACGTCCGGTTATCTCCAAAGCAATCGCAGAAGCCCGCGACAAGGGAGATTTGAGCGAGAACGCCGAATACGACGCAGCCCGCGAGGCGCAGGGCCTGCTGGAACTCAAGATAAGCAAGCTCCAGGACACCCTGGCCACCGCCAGAGTCATAGACGAGAGCAAGATCAGCACCGACACTGTCCAGATGCTCAACAAGGTCAAAATCAAAAATGTAAAGACCGGCGCTACAATGGAATACACCATCGTAGGCGAGAGCGAAGCCAACTTCCGCGAGGGCAAGCTGGCGGTCGGCACCCCCATTGCAAAGGCGCTTCTGGGCCACTCCAAAGGCGAAGTCGTGGATGTCCAGGTGCCCTCCGGCCTCATGCAGTTCGAAATTGTGGACATTTCTATCTAAACATATATGGCAAGCATTTTTTCGAAGATAGCCGCCGGCGAGATCCCTTCGTACAAGGTAGCCGAAGACGACAATTACTACGCTTTCCTAGACATCAACCCTATGGTAGAGGGCCACACGCTGGTTATCCCCAAAAAAGAAGTCGACTACATCTTTGACCTCGACGACGAGACCTACCTCGGCCTGGCAGCCTTTGCAAAGAAGGTGGCCGTGGCCATCAGGCGCGCCATTCCCTGCCAGAGGGTGGGCGTAGCCGTGCTGGGCATGGAAGTGCCCCACACCCACATTCATCTGGTTCCGCTCCAGAGCGAGAAAGACATGAACTTCGCAGGCCAGAAAAAGCAGCTCTCCCCGGAGCGTTTCGCCGCCATTGCCGCCAGCATCGCCGCCGAATTCAACAAATAATCTTCCCTCCAATGAAAAAGATTCTCCCGCTGCTGCTGATTCTGCTCGCAGTATCCTGCAGCAAGCCCGCAGCCAAGGCAGACTTAAGTCTCAAAGAAGGGGTCGCCACCAACGTCGAGCTCTATCGGCTGGACCTTAACCGCCTCACCCTGCTGGACAGCCTGGCCACCGATGCCAAAGGCCGCCTGAGCTGTACCCTTCCCCTGGCCGACGCAGAGAATCCGGCCTTTTTCTACCTGTATCACAATGACACCAGACTGGCCGGCATAGTGGCCGCCGACAAAGACCGCATCAAGATCACAGCCGACACCATGGGCCGCTTCCAGAGCGAGGGCTCCCAGGACACGCGTCTTCTCAAGGAGATGGACGACCGCCTGGCAGAGAGCAAGGCCAAGATGGAAGCGATCCTGGCCCAGGCGCCGGAAGATGAAAACCGCCAGCTGAGCAAGGTATATATCGACCACAAGCGCGCGCTGCTGCGCCAGGTAATGGAAAACCCCTACTCCATCACTTCTGCCGCCGCCCTGTTCCAGAAATTCAACGACCAGCTCTACGTATTTCAGGAACCCAGCGACAAGTATATTTTCAAGGCAATACGCGACTCGCTCTTAACCCGCTACCCCAGCCATCCGTTCGTGGCGGCCGTGAGCAAAGCCATTGAACAGCGCGACAACTCCGACCGCCTCAGCCAGATGCTGGACAGCGTGGCCACCTTCGGAATGCCGGAAATCAAGATGAACGACATCCACGGCAAGCAGCACTCGATGAGCAGCCTCAAGGGCAAGGTCATCCTGCTGTCTTTCTGGAGCATAGAGCAGAACGAGCACAAGGTTTTCAACCAGGAGATGGTGCCCGTCTACAACAAATTCCACGACCGCGGCTTTGAGATATATCAGGTTTGCGTAGATCCCGACAAGGCTGCGTGGGCAACCATAGTCCGCAACCAGAACCTGCCGTGGATCTGTGTAAACGACGGGCTGGGCCTCAGCTCCCCGGCAGTCGCCTCCTATAACCTCAACTCCATCCCCACGATGTTCATCATCAGCCGCGACAGCGACATCCTGGCCAGGGACATCTACGACCCGGCCGAGATAGAAAAAATCGTTTCGGCTGCCCTCTAAGGCAATCTTTTAAGAACCATAACAGTACGCGAAGGGAGATACAGCTGCAGCAGCTGGTCTCCCTGTCTGTTTGTAAGGGTGGTGTGCACCATGCTGTCGTCGTTGCGGCTGAAACCGTCGTACTTTGCCTGGTCGCTGTCCAGGACCACCTGCCAGCTGCCCTCCGGCGCCTTGAAGGCGTAATCGGCAAAGGAGTGCTCCGGATTGAAGTTGAACACGAACAGATAGTCCCCCCGGGTAAATGCCAGCACCTTGCTGTAGTCGTCGGCACACCAGCAGTAATGCCCCTTGGACAGGAGCTTTTCGGAGGCGAACAGATGTATCATATCCTTGTCGAACTGGCGGAGGGCCTTGTAGTGCAGGTCGTCCCGGTCGCTGATACTCCACAGCCGGCGGGCGTGGGCATAGGACCAGCCGTTGCCTTCGCGGGGGAAATCTATCCATTCCGGATGGCCGAACTCGTTGCCCATGAAATTGAGGTAGCCGTCGCCGGCGGTAGCCAGGGTCACCAGGCGTATCATCTTGTGCAGGGCAATCCCGCGGTCCACAATAGGATTGTGGCTGGCCTTGTCCATGGAATAATACATCTCCTTGTCTATCAGGCGGAAGATGATGGTCTTGTCGCCCACCAGAGCCTGGTCGTGGCTCTCTGCGTAGCTCACCGTGCGCTCGTCGGCGCGCTTGTTGGTGAGCTCCCACCAAATGGAGTGCATGTTCCAGTCGTGGTCGTCCTGCTCCTTGATAATCTTGATCCACATGTCCGGCACGCCCATGCTCATGCGGTAGTCGAAGCCCACGCCACCGGAGGCGATGGGGGCTGCCAGGCCCGCCATGCCGCTCATGTCCTCGGCAATGGTTATGGAATTCGGATTTACCTCCTTGATGAGCATATTGGCCAGCGCCAGATAGGTCACTGCATCCTCGTCCACACCGGAATTGAAGTATTGTTCGTAAGAAGAGAAGTCGCGCCCCAGGCCGTGGTCCAGATAGAGCATGCTGGTGACCCCGTCGAAGCGGAAACCGTCCAGATGATACTCCTCCATCCAATACTTGCAGTTGGACAGCAGGAAAAAGACAGTCTCGCGCTTGCCGTAGTCGAAGCAGCGGGAGTCCCAGGCCGGGTGAGTGCCCCGCGCCCCGGCGTGAAAGTATGTGGTGTAGGAGCCGTCGAGGCGGCTTAAGCCCTCCAGCTCATTCTTGACCGCATGGGAGTGCACCAGGTCCATGATCACGGCTATGCCGTTGGCGTGGGCCTCATCCACCAGGGCCTTGAATTCCTCCGGGGTCCCGAAACGGGAGCTCAGGGCATAGAAATT
>CACXHG010000076.1 GCA_902767355.1 uncultured Bacteroidia bacterium | reverse complement strand
AGTACTCCCGGTCGCTGCCGGCACCCGCCAGTTTTTCTACACTGACGGCTTCGGCGCCGAAATATGCCTTGAATAATGCTTTGAGTTCTTCCACGTCTGTCATATATGCTTATGCTGCCCGCATGGTCTTGTCCGGGCTGACCTTGGCGATAAAACGCGATGTAAGCGACAGTATCAGCATTATCAGCACCAGGGCCAGAATGTTGGCCAGCAATATATATACAAAGTTAAAATCTATAGGGACATATTTTACAAAGTAATTCTCGGGGTCGAGGGTCATGACCCTGTAGCGCTTCTGGACCCAGCACACCGCGAGCGCCGCCGCCGTGCCTAAAGCCAGGCCCTTGGCCACTATGTCCAGGGCTATGTTGCGGAAGACCATGCCTACCTGGCGGCTGGTCATACCCATGGCCTTCAGCAGGCCTATGGAAGATATATTCCTGAAAAGGATGATCAGCAGCGACGAGATCATATTGAAGCCGGCCACCACAATCATCAGCAGCAATATGGCCACCACATTCAAATCCAGCAGGTTGAGCCAGTCAAACAGGTTGGGGAACAGCTGCTTGACGCTGGTGGCAAACAGTGCCGGATCGTCTTCTTCGGTGCAATTGTACACCAGTTCGTTAACCTCATAGGATTTGCGGTCTATGTCGCTGTCCGGCGAGAGCATGATCTCTATGCAGGATACCTGGTCGCGGTCCCAGCCGTTGATGCGCTGGGCCTGCCGTATGTCGCAGAGTATGGTGGAGTTGTCCAGATTCTCCAGCTGGGCGTCGAACAAACCGCAGACGGTGAACTTGCGCACCTTGACCTCCTCCCCTATGAAATATGCCGTGACTTCATCGCCTACCCGGCAACCCATCTGGGCGGCAAGGCGGCCCGAGAGCATTATGTCGGAAGAAATGCGCCCGGCAAAAGATGGAACCTGGCCGGCAGAGAGGTTTTCTTCGAAGAAAGAGAAGTTGTAAAGCGAATCGACCCCTTTGAAGTGGGCGCCGAAAATGTTGTCCTCGGTTTTGAGCAGACCGGAGCAATAGGCCACGCGCTGCAGCGATTCGACCCCTTTTATGCTGTCCAGCCTGTCAAGGTAAGATATGGAGTCACAGAAGGGGAACTTCTCGTTCAAGGGCGTCTGTCCCGGAGCCACCAGGGCCATCGAGCCCATATATGCCGAGGCTTTGGAGCGGATTTCGCTGCGGAAGCCCAGCACCACGCAGATAGCCACGATTATCACAAAGATGCTCACGGCCACGCTCACCAGCCCTATGGTGGTGCTCACGCTGCCCAGGCGGTCCTGCCTGGAGGCGCCCTTGGAGTCGCTGCCAAGGCGGGAGGCTATGTAGCGATACACATTCATCGCTTCTGGACCACGTTTTCGCGCAAGTATTCCCAGCGTGCGAGAATGTCGCGGACGTAGGCCGTGGTCGTAGCCCCGATAAATTTGTTGTTGGTAGCAAAGGTCATCACCACCTCTTCCCAGTCGTTGGGGTTCATCCCTTCGCTCAAGGCGTGGTTGCGGCACTGCTCTATGCGGCCGTCGCCAGCATTGTAGGCAGCCAGCGCGAATTTTATCACGTTGATCGAATCCAGACCCTCCTGGCGGTATTTGTTCATCAGATAGCGCAAATGATAGCTGCCGGCTTTGATATTGCCCTCCGGACTGAAGAGGTCACTGACCCCATAGCGGGCCGCCGTGACTTCGTTGACCTGCATCAGGCCCTTGGCCTCCTTGTACTCCGCCTCTGCATAATACTGGCTCTCCTGATACATGAGCGAAGCCAGCAGCAGCCAGTCAATGCCGGTCTTGCTGCCGTACTGCTTGATAAGTTCGTCGAACGGCGACACTGTGCCGGTGGCAGGATTGATGCTGGGCTTCGAATAGGTACGGTAGTATTTGGACACCGTGCGCTTGTACAGACGGCTGTTTAAGAAGTCGTCCAGCCAGACATTTATGTGAGAGAGCAGCTTGATGTCAAGGGAATCTGTCACCCAGTGGATATTGTTGCGCACCAACCTGGACACCAGGTATTTGTCTTCGTCTTCTTCCGGTATCATATCGTCCGGATATGCCAGCACCAGGATGTCCAGTTTGCCGCCCGTGAGGGTATCCAGGTAAGAGACGTCGCACGAGCCGGGTACGATGGATACATAGGAAGATGTAAAGTCGCCGAAATATTTCAGCATCTCATAGCTCAGGCCCACCCCCTTGCCTTCCTGAACGCCATTGCGGTTGGGAAGGCTGATGGCGCAGTACAGCGTATCCTTCTGATATTTATAGCTGTCGGTGGTGTCCGCCACCTCTTCCCCCGGCTGCATGCCAGCCACGGTGAGCAATATCAGGGAGAGCACTATGCAGCCCGCCAGATGCCTTGAGGAGCTATTCTGCATAGAAGGGCCAGTATATCCCGAATTTGAGGCAGCTGGTAGGCCTGATGTAATTGTATGCAGAGAAGTAGTCGCCGCGGGTAACCCCGTGCAGTATGTTGCAGTACTTGACATAGAAGCTGACCCTCTTCCACTGCATATTCACGAAAGCGTCCACATAGGGGTTGCTGCCCCACTGCTTCTCCTGCTGATTGTAGAAAACGCCCAGGTCGGGTTCATAGGCAGGTATGAAGTACTTGGTGTACATTATACCGTTGGCGCCGATCTGCATTGTGAGCACGTTTTTGACCACGGGGAACTGCACATAATAGCGCAGGTTGAGGGTCAGATCGGGCAGCGGAAGCTTTTCCTTGTCGCTCGATATCTGGTAGAGGACACGGTTGTCCAGGTGCAGCGGCCCGAGCTTGATGTTTTCCGTGGCGTAGGCAGAGAGCACGTGTATCGGAGCGTCGGCCTGGCAAATTGTGGCCGACTGGTCGTAATAGAGCATATTGGTCAGCAGGGCGTAGCCCACGAAGGCTGTCAGATTGAGCCTTGGGACAGACAGCTGGCCGGTTATGCGGCTCTGCGAGCTCTTGGAGAAATCGTTTTTCCAGGCGTGGTGGTTAAAGTAGATGTTCTGCTGGAACGGATGCGGCGTTTTGAGCGCTGTTTCCACATGGGCAGATAGTTGTATGCCGTCCCGTATGGGATAGAAGGAGAACTTCACATTCCCCTGCAGGCTCATATCGCCGGCATAATAGCCCGTCAGATTGAGCTTTCCGGAAGCGTCCCACGCAAAATATTTCTTTATCATGCCGTCCACTCCGCCATACACGAAGGTATTGAACTGATTCTGGGTGGAGACTCCGGTCACAAAGTCCGTCGGCTTGAAAGAATACAGCTTGAGGGCCTGCACCCCGAATCCGGCGTGGATGGTCGACACAAAGGCATCCGGCGCAAAAGGCTGCAGGGAAGCGAAAACCTTATTCTCCAGACGCCGCACTGCCAGCGAGTCGTGGCTGGAAGTGGAGAAGATGTTGAACTGGTCACGGTAGAAGGCGCGGCCGGTGGCGTCCGATGAAGAAATCTGGTCCTCATAGAGCTTGGTGTATTTGGACCATTCGAAGCTGTGCCCCAGATAAATCACAGTCCCCTGCCCCACTTCCAGCGAGTCTTTGTTCTTGCGGAAGAAGTTCAAGGGCACGGCCAGAGACTGAGTCAAAAACAGGCTGCGCCGCTTGAGCGTATTGCTGGCAGAGCTGAGATTCACCTCTATGGCCTTGGCATCCACGGTGGTATCGGTGACCCAGAAGGGATCCTTGACACCGCCGTTCTCCGTGCGGCGCACGGTCTGGCCCATATAGCCGAAGTGCATTTCGTATTTCTTGCCCAGGTAGTTGGAACCAATCGAGAAGGTGCGGTCGTCGGTGCGCTCGTTGATAAGCATACCGGTGCTGCCATAGCGCTGGTACGCAAGGGTGAGATTCAGCTCCGGGGTGATATTCTGGGAAGACAGCAGGTTGATATCCTGCTCTTCTCGCGTGGACTCCGCCAGTGGATTGCCCCAGAACGACAGCACTGTGTATGGCGACTTGGTGTTGTACATGGGCATCGTTTCCGGGGTGTAGGAATATGCCATGTAAGGGGTGAAGAAAGGCGCGATGTCGAAATCTTCCCTCAGGAAGTAGTTGGTCTGCATCGATGCCGAGCCTGAGGTGCCCAGATAAACCGCATCTGCATCCCGCTTGAAAATAGGCAGGTCGTAGAAGTGGTAATTGTAGGATGTGTCTATCTCCTCGAGCTTTATCTTGTTGTTATACGTGCTGTGAGTCCAGCGCAGGGAACGCTTGTAATAGAGAGAATCAGGTATGACGAAGGTCTCCATGATTCTGGGCGTATTTTCGATGACGCTGTCGCGGTAGGCCTTGTTGCGCTCGCGGGTCCACTGCCGGAACTCGCGCTTGCCGGGCAGGTTGCGCACTATAGAGTCGCCGTATTCCGCCATCAGGGTGTCGTAGAGCGGCAGGGTAACGGTGTCTATGCTCCAGAAAACCCGGCTCAGGGTGTCCAGCATCTCGCGGATGTGCCATGTGGCGGCGGTGTCCATCACCGGCAGGCTGTCGGGGCCCATCATCACAGCGCCTGTGGAATCCACTTTATAGACCACGGTGTCTGAAATGATGGGGCGGCCGAAGTGCTCCATACGCGAAAGCAGCGGCCGGCGGCCTTCTGCACCGCAGAGGGCCAACAGCAACAAAGACAATATCAGCAGCGCTCTTTTCACTCCTTAATTATAATATCTTACAAAGATATCAATTTTTGTTACATTTGCTTTATGAAAAAGATCAGTTTAGCTATAACGCTGGCTCTTGTCAGCATAATTTATGCCACGGGGCTCTCCGCCCAAAGCCTTCAGGAGCAGTTGGGCAGCCTTCCTTCAGTAAAAAAAATCGAGGTTCTGGACCAGGGCCCTTTCTGCGAAAAGTATCTCCTATGGTTTGAACAGCCTGTAAGCTACAAGGATGCCTCCAAGGGCACCTTTCTGCAGCGAGTGTTCGTAGGGTCCGTGAGCCGCGACTCCGCAACGGTTTATGTCACTGAAGGTTACAACGCTGACTATGCAGCCCGCACCCAGTATCGCGACGAAATTTCAAGGCTTTTCAATCTGAACAACATTGTGGTGGAGCACCGCTATTTTGCCCCTTCGGCACCAGAAAACCTGGACTGGAAATATCTTACGGCGGCCAACGAAGCCCGAGACCTGCACCGCATCTACACCGAACTCAAAGCCGTTTATCCAGGCAAGTGGATAGACACAGGCATCAGCAAGGGCGGCCAGAATTCGGTAATATACAGGGCATTCTATCCCAAGGATATGGACATTACGGTGGCTTATGTCGGGCCTTTTGCCCGCGGCGTAGAGGATGGCCGCCACGAGCCTTTCATTGCAAATACGTGCGGCAGCGAAAGCGACCGTGCGGCAGTGCAGGCGTTCCAGCGGGAGTTCCTGAGCCGCCGCGCCACCCTTCAGCCCATGCTCGAGGCTTACTGCCGGGAGAATGGCTACAGTTTCCGCATTCCCATGGAAGAGGTGTTTGACATGTGCGCCCTGGAGTTCTCCTTTGCTTTCTGGCAGTGGGGCATTCCGGTGGACCGCATTCCCGGCAAGGATGCTTCTGATGCACAGATGCTGTATTTCATGAATGCAGTTGCCGGCCCGGACTACTGGCAGATCGAGAATCCGCATGCCCCCTTCTTCGTAATGGCCGCCAAGGAACTCGGCTACTACGGCTACGATGTGGAGCCGTTCAAGGACCTTCTTACTATAAAGAGCGCCAAGGGCTACCTGCACAGGATTTTCCTGCCCGAAGATGCCCAGGATATCAAATTCGACCGCCGGCTGTCGCGCAAGATGGACCGCTTCCTGAAGCGCAACAAGTGCAACATAATATTTATCTACGGAGAATATGACCCCTGGAGCGCAGTCCGCGCCGGGGACAGGCATAGCGCCAGCAATCACATCTTCATCCAGCCCGGCGGCAGCCACCGTGCCCGCATCGGCACTTTCGATGCCGGCACCCAGGAGCAGATAAAAGCTATTATATCCGGCTGGTTGCACGAGTAGCCTTGATAATTTCAAAATCATTTGTATATTTGCGTTCCCGAATCGGGAAGTGGCGCAGTTGGCTAGCGCGCTGCGTTCGGGACGCAGAGGTCGGGTGTTCGAGTCACCTCTTCCCGACGATATCTACAGGCTGGTTTTCACCGGCCTGTTTTTTTCATACTCCCCGCGGACGCTTGGCCGGCGGCAGCTTGCCTGCTATTTGCCTGCCACCTGCCTGCTTCAAGGATGAGGGTTGCTGGGGATGGTGCTTTTCTTGACGCCGCGCGTTTAAGCGCATCTGCAGCTGACATCATCTTCCGCATCTATTCCGCCGGACGCTTAGCCGGCGGCAGCTTGCCTGCTGCGGAGCTCCGCTCGCCAGCGGCTCGCTTCGTCCCTCCCACCACATCCTGCGTCCTCGCCACAAGCGAGAACTTGTCTGCGGCGGGCCCCTCCCGCCCATGACGCGGCGGGTGGCGACATCCGCTGCAGGCAACTGCCGACCTGCTTATGCGCGTCCGGCAGGTCTTCATACGAAATAACCCAGCACCAGTAACAATCGCCGTCAGGCGATAGCGTAGCGCGTGCGGGCGGGCCTTCAGAATAGCCAGCGCGGAGCGAGGGGTCTGGGGCCTGGCCCCAGTATTATAGGCGGCGGCTTGCCGCCGGCTTCAGGCCGGGCAAAAAAAAGCCCCGGGCATTTTTTTGCCCAGGGCCTGAAGTCGGCGGCTACCTACTCTCCCACATGGTATCGCAGTACCATCGGCGCAAGCGAGCT
>CACXHG010000075.1 GCA_902767355.1 uncultured Bacteroidia bacterium | reverse complement strand
CTGATGCAGCACGATACCGCCAATGAGCTGTACATCGTAGTGGACCATATCCCAGGTGGTGGGGTTGCCGCCCGCCATCCAGGTGTTCTTCCAGATGGCGTAGTCGCCGTCTATGTTCACAAAGTCGTGGTTGGCGCTCAGTTCGCGGTCGGCATCGGTGGCCTTGACCCTGATGGTGGGGTTCTCCTTGAAGCGGCGGGCCGTGGACTTCATTATCGCATAGGCCTTGGGCAGGGCATCGTCCAGCGCCTTCTCCAGCTCTACGTCTATGTCCTTGACCAGCTTGTCCAGCTGGGTGGCCAGGGCCTCTTTTTTATCTACGCCGATCTCTACGTCGGACAGCTGCTCGCGTATGCCGGCAGCCTCGGCTTCCATGTCCGCGGTGCGGGAAGCGATCTGGGCCTTGAGGTCGTCGCAGGCTGCGCGCAGTTCGTCGTCGCTTAATTTATCGATAGTATCGTATTCCGCCAGGATCTTCTTCAGTATGGGATTCAACTGCTTCAGGTCGCGGTCGGCTTTGGAACCAAACAATCTTTTAAGAAAATTTGCCATATATAGTTACAAAAGGTTAAAACATACAAATATATACAAGAAATCGGAAAAAATAAAGGTGACACATTGTCATAATGCGCCACCCTTATAACGGAAGTGGATAAGCACTTCCCAATGCGATTTACTCGTCTTTGGAGATTGCGCCCATAGGGCAGACATCTGCACAAGCGCCGCATTCTGCGCACAAATCGGGATCGATGCTGTACTTCTCGCCTGCGGAGATAGCTCCCACAGCACATTCGTCGATGCAAGTGCCGCAAGCAACGCAATCATCAGAAATTTTGTAAGCCATAATGTTAGTTTTATAGTTTCTTTTGAGTTTACAAAGAAAAGCATTTTCTCAAAAATATTGCCAATTTAATAGTATATTTGTGGACAAATTATTGACAGGAAAGATGAAAACAAGATATTTCGCGCTCTTTGCAGCCATACTCATGGCTTTAGTTCCGGCCGTCAGGGCGGCGGCGCAGGAGACCCGCCCCGAAGAGGAGGTGGTCCGTTTCGAAGAGAAGGTCCACGATTTCGGCGACCTGCTGCTCAGCGACAAGAGCGTCAGCTGCAAGTTCAAATTCACCAATATCAGCGGCAAACCCATCGTGGTGCACAATGTGGTGTCCAGCTGCGGCTGCACCGTGCCCCAGTGGACCAGGGAGCCGGTCAAGCCCGGCGGAACCGGGGCCATCGAGGTCACTTTCAAGAACGACCAGGGGGCCTATCCCTTCAGCAAGTCCATCACCGCCTACATCTCCGGCATCAACCGTCCGGTGGTGCTCCACATCAAGGGCGTCGTGTATGGCAAAAAGATGACTCTCAAGGAAATGTACACCCATACTATAGGCGGCCTGCTGGGCACCCGCGAGACCACCATGACCCTCGGAAACATGTATCAGGGCAAGGCCAAAAGCGATGCCACATCCATTGCCAACCTGAGCAAGAAGCCGGTGCAGGTCAAGGTAGTGAGCGAAGATCCGGCGCTGTCGGTGGCGGTCGTGCCCAATCCTATCCCCGCCGGGGCCAAGGCTTCCCTGACATATACCGTCAACACCAAAAACGGCGAGAAGAAGTGGGGCAACAGTGAATACTGGGCTTCTTTCGTGCTGGACGGCAAGCCGGCATCCGAAAAAATCAGGGTCACTGCTACCATAGCAGACGATTTTGACGGTTACACCCAGGCTCAGAAGGAGCGGGGCCCCGTGCCCGCGTTCTCCCAGGGCTATGTAGAGATCGGCGAGGTGGACAAGGGCTTCGTGAAAGATCATACGATCACCATAAAGAATACCGGCAAGAGCCAGCTGACAATCTACAAGGCCGACTCCGACGACGGCCGCACCACCATACTCACAAAGACCCCCATAAAGATTGCGCCCGGCAAGAGCGCTGATGTCAAAATCAAGTACGACACCAGCACCCAGACCGGCGAGTTCGTGAGCATCGTGACCTTCACCACCAATTCCCCCATGCGGCCGCGCCTGGACTTCTTTATCAACGGAGCTATCAAGTAAAAATGGACAAACAAGGCGATTTTTTTGACGATTATACAAACGACAATTCGGCGCTCAAGGTCAACGACGGCGTCAAGCAGCCGCCGGTGATAAACCCTTACCTGAAGGGCCGCCCCCTGAGAAGGCCGTCGATAAAGAGCGTGGACGAATATATGGAGGGCATCCTGGCCGGCGACCGCACCATCCTGAGCCAGGCGATAACCCTTGTGGAGAGCCTCTCTCCGGAGCATCGCAAGACCGCTTCCGAAATCATTGCCCGCTGCCAGAAGGAGACTGCCAAAAAGGCGACCATGCGCATAGGTATCACCGGCGTGCCCGGTGTGGGAAAGAGCACTTTCATAGAGGCCTTCGGCTCGCATATAACCTCTGCCGGCCACAAGCTGGCGGTGCTGGCCATCGACCCTTCTAGCGAGCGCAGCAAGGGTTCCATCCTGGGCGACAAGACCCGCATGGAGACGCTGGTGCGCGACCCCAAGGCCTTCATTAGGCCCAGCCCGAGCGCCGGCAGCCTTGGCGGAGTGGCCCGCCGCACCCGTGAGACCATACTGCTGTGCGAGGCGGCCGGCTACGACGTGACCTTCATAGAGACGGTCGGGGTGGGGCAGAGCGAGACGGCCGTGCATTCCATGAGCGACTTTTTCCTGCTGCTGATGCTTTCCGGTGCCGGCGACGAGCTGCAGGGCATCAAGCGCGGCATCATGGAGATGTCGGATCTGATAGCCATTACCAAGGCCGACGGCAGCAATGTGGAGAAGGCCAAGGTGGCGCGCGGCCTGTATGCCAGCGCCCTGCACCTGTTCCCGCCCACAGAGTCAGGCTGGGTGCCGACTGCGGTGACCTCTTCTGCGGTGACCAAGGAGGGCCTGGACACCATAATGGAAAAGATAAACGAGTATTTCACCCTGGTGCGCGGCAACGGCTATTACCGCCGCAAGCGCGCCCAGCAGGCCCGCTACTGGATGTACGAGAGCATAAACGACGCCCTCAAGAACCGCTTCTACGAAGACGAGACCATAGTGCGCCTGCTGCCCGCCTACGAGCAGGACGTGCTCTCCGGCAAGCTGGATTCGTTTGCGGCTGCAGAGGAGCTGATTGCAAGATATAAATAGCCTATGGAAGTCTTTCTGGACGCACTCTCCGGAGCCGTCCTCATCACCGGCCTGGTTATCATAATGATGATGATGCTTGAGTATATCAATGTGTCGTCGTCCGGCCGCATGGGCACTTTCCTGGGCCGCTCACACTTCGGCCAGGTGCTGCTCGGTGGCCTGCTGGGCGCGCTTCCCGGCTGCATCGGCGGCTTTGCCTGCGTGTCGCTCTATTCGCACGGGATGATATCCTTCGGCGCCCTGACCGCCATGATGATAGCCTCCAGCGGCGACGAGGCCTTTGTGATGCTGGCGATGTTTCCCGGCAAGGCGCTGCTGATATTCGCGGCCCTGCTGGTGGTCGCAATTGCCGCCGGAGCGCTGGTAGATGCAATCTCGCCCAGGCAGCAGGCGCACGCCGCTGGCTGCGACGCCCATTTCGAGGTGCATGGCGGCGACCGTCACGGCATAGAGGCCTCCTGGAGCAATCTGCGCCACCCCTCGCTGCAGCGTATAGTGCTGCTGCTGGCCATCGCGCTCTTCATCGTGGCGCTGGCCTTCGGGATGCTGGAGCATGAAGGCCACGAGACAGCCGGCGGCGGCTTCAATATCTTCAACGAGTATTGGCTGAATCTGTTTTTTGCCGTCTGCTCGCTTTTTGCGCTCTGGTTCGTGGCAGTGGGCAGCGAGCATTTCGTGCAGGAACACCTCTGGGAACATGTCGTGGGCAAGCACTGCCTGCGCATATTCCTGTGGAGTTTCGCAGCGCTGCTGCTGATAGGCATAGCGATGCACCACTTTGACCTGGAACGGATTGTGAGCGGGAACATCCCGCTGATGATACTGCTGGCCGTCCTTGTCGGGCTCATCCCGGAGTCCGGGCCGCACCTTGTTTTCGTGACCCTTTTTGCCGGCGGCCTTATCCCGCCGTCGGTGATGATTGCCAGCTGCATCAGCCAGGACGGGCACGCCTCCCTGCCGCTGCTGGCAGAGGACAAGGGCGCCTTTGTAAAGGCAAAACTCATCAACGCCGCCGTGGCAGCGGTGGTCGGTTATGCCCTGTATTTCGCGGGGATCTAGAAGCTTTCTTTAATATTATATGTGTTCCGGCCGGCCGAGTTGCGGGATATCAGCTCTGCAATGAAACCGGTCAGGAAGAGCATCGTGCCTATCAGCAGGCAGACGATGGCGGCGTAGAACAGCGGCTGGTCGGCTACCGCCCTGAAAGCCAGCCCCTGAGCCTGGCGCACCAGCTTCACCACAATTATGATTATGGCAATGATGAAGCCCACCAGGAACATCAGGGTGCCCACAAGGCCGAACAGGTGCATGGGCTTGCGCCCGAACTTCTGCAGGAACCATATAGTCATCAGGTCCAGGAAGCCGTTCATGAAGCGCTCCATGCCGAATTTGCTGGTGCCGTATTTGCGCACGTGGTGCTGCACAACCTTCTCGCCGATGCGGTCGTAGCCGGCATTCTTGGCCAGGTAGGGGATGAAGCGGTGCATCTCGCCGTAAACCTCGATATTCTTGACGACATCCTTGCGATAAGCCTTGAGCCCGCAGTTCATGTCGTGCAACTTGATGCCGGTAACCTTGCGGGCGGCCCAGTTATAGATTTTTGAAGGTATGTTCTTGGTGAGTTTGTTGTCGTAGCGCTTCTTCTTCCAGCCGGATACCAGGTCGTAGCCGTCTTCGTTTATCATCCGCATCATTTCCGGTATCTCGGCGGGGTCGTCCTGCAGGTCGGCGTCCATGGTGACCACGATCTCGCCTTCGGCAGCCTCGAAGCCGCAGTAGAGGGCGGCG
>CACXHG010000074.1 GCA_902767355.1 uncultured Bacteroidia bacterium | reverse complement strand
GATTGCCATGAGCGCCCTGAAGATATTCCTTGCGGTGAGCTATGTGATGGCGGTCGTGTCGCACTACTTCAAGCCCGGGCTGGGCATTGTGGTGCTCATTGCCTCAATCGCCGCCGCAATTTTCATATTGCTCCGGATTTTCAACAAACGTTCCAGCACGCTGGAAGGCCGCTTCATAGAGAATATGCGCCAGAAGGACGAATACCAGCGCCAGGTTGCGCCGGTGACCGCCACCATACGCGAGAAGATGGACGGCCACGACATCTGCGTAGAGAATCTCTGCGTGCCGTCTGACTTCAAATATGCCGGGCAGAAGCTCGGCAGCCTGCCGCTGCGTCAGAAATACGGCGTCAACATAGTCAAGATCAGCCGCGGCAGCCACATCATCAACATACCCTCCGCTTCGGAGTGCCTCTACCCCGCCGACGAGATACTGGTGGTCGGCACCAAGGCAAAGGTAGAGGAATTCAAGACTTCGCTTGCCGGCGAACTTCTGGAAAAGGGCGGCGGCAGCACGGCCGTAGTGGTAGAGTCGTTCACACTTGGCGAAGCGTCTCTGCTCACCGGCAAGTCACTGAAGATGGTGGACATGCGCAACTCCGGCTGCATGCTGATAGGCATAGAGCGCGGCGGCGAGACCTTTATGAACCCCTCGCCCGAGATGTTCATGCACCAGGGCGACGTGGTGTGGCTGGTGGGCGAGCCGGAGGCCATAAATCTGTATAAATAACCTTGTTGATATATGAAATCTAAACTACTGACCTTAGCACTGATCGCAGCCGGCATGCTGGCGGGCTGCAAGAGTTCTGAAATTGACAGACAGAATGTGACATCTTTTCTTGAGGCCGTTCCGCAGTGGGCCGAAGGGCGCGAGACCGAGAAGAACCTGACCCTGGCCTTCCGCACGGTCATCGAGGGCGACGAGGCTGCCGACATACGCATAGCTGCCTCGACGGACTACAGGCTCAAGGTGAACGGAGCTTTCGTCGGCCACGGCCCCTGCGTTGCAGCCCATGACTACTATCGCATCGACTGCTACGAACTCACGCCCTATCTTGGCAGCGGCAGCAATGTGGTCAGCATAGAGGTGGCCGGCTACAACGAGCCCACCTATTATCTACTCAGCCAGCCGTCTTTCCTGCAGGCCGAGATTGTGCGCGACGGCAAGGCCATCGCCTGGACCGGCCGCGACTGGCAGGCCTGG
The DNA here is from genome assembly GCA_902767355.1 of uncultured Bacteroidia bacterium. Lineage (GTDB taxonomy): Bacteria > Bacteroidota > Bacteroidia > Bacteroidales > UBA932 > Equibacterium. Next base: position 6,516 of record CACXHG010000074.1, on the reverse strand, counting down.
GACCTGCAGCAGCGCGTCCAGAACGTGCCCAAATTCAGCTACCAGAGGCCGCAGATGGAATATTGGAATCTGAAGCCCGACTGGGACAGCTGGACCAAAGATGTCGAGTTCTCCGCTGACGGACAGGTCAAACTGGTACAGCAGAGTGGCGGCCAGACTATCGCCCGCGGCGTGTGCTATCCCGACTACACCGTGCGCGAGGCCACTCTCATGGACGCCGGCCGCCGGATGTACACTTTCGGCAAGGAATACAGCGGCTTCCTGGGCCTGGAGATAGAAGTGCGCAGCCACACCAGCCTCACCGTAGATTTTGAAGAACTGCTCACCGACGGAGAGCTCAAGCACCGCATGCCCTTCCGCGGCTATATAGCCTACGAACTGGAGCCCGGCACCTATACCCTGGAGAGCTTTGAGCCCTACACCATGCAATATGCCCAGGTTGCCTTCGAAGGCGACGCCAGCGTCAAGCGCATGTACCTGCGCGACTACTGCAGTTCCGAGATGGGTCGCGCCCAGTTCAATTGCAGCAACGACTCCATCAACCAGCTCTTCGAGGCCGCCCGCAACACCATACGCCAGTGCGCCCTGGACGTATTCATGGACTGCCCTTCCCGCGAGAGGGCCGGCTGGCTGGGCGACAGCTTCTTCTCTTCCCGCGTGGCCTGCGATTTCTCAGGCGGCACCCTGGTAGAGAAAAACTTCCTCGAGAACTACCTGCTGCCGGATCATTTCGAATACATCCCCGAGGGCATGCTGCCCATGACCTACCCCTCCGACAACATGGAGGGCGGCACCTATATCCCCAATTATGCCATGTGGTGCGTGCTGGAGCTGGAAGAATATCTCCAGCGCAGCGGCGACCGCGCGATGGTCGATGCCTTCCGCGACAAGGTATATGCATTGATTAATTTCTTCGACGGCTTCCTGAACAGCGACGGCCTTCTGGAAAAACTGCAGAGCTGGGTATTCATCGAGTGGTCCGCAGCCAACCATTTTGTCTGGGACGTGAACTACCCTTCCAATATGCAGTATGCGGCCATGCTGGACGCGGTGGACCGTATGTACGGCGACGCAGCGCTCCACGCCCGGGCAGAGAAGATGCGCGAGACCATACGCAGCCAGGCCTTCGACGGACGCTTCTTCATCGACAATGCGACGCGCCTTGCCGACGGCAGCCTGCAGCTCACCGGCAACCACACCGAAACCTGCCAGTACTACGCCTTCTTCTTCCGCACTGCCACACCCGAGACCTATCCTGAGCTGTGGAAGATGATGACCACGGAATTCGGTCCCGTGCGTGACAAAGAGGACAAACACCCCGACGTGCCCAAGTCCAACGCCCTCTTCGGCAACTATATGCGCATGGAGCTCCTGTCAGAAAACGACCTGGGCAAACAGCTGGTCGGCGAAGCGGTGGACTTCTTCTATCCCATGGTGGAACTCACCGGCACCCTTTGGGAGAATATGACTCCCGAGGCCAGCTGCAACCACGGCTTTGCCGCCCACGTGGCGCACGTGCTGCTGCGCGACGCCGCCGGCCTCTACAAGGTGGACCGCGAGAGCAAGACCCTGACCCTGCGCCTTCGCGACACCGGCCTGGACTCCTGCCACGCCGTCCTGCCAGTCGGTGAAGGTGACATCACGCTCGACTGGACACTCTCCGACGGCAAGTTTGACAAGACCATCTCCCTCCCCCGCGGCTGGAAACTGATAGAAGAATAGCAGATCCGGGCGAGGTCACTAAAGTTTGGGCGAGGTACCTGGGGAACGCCGGGTATCCCGCCCATTTGTTTTTACCAAGTAGCTCAACATCAATGAATTACATAAGAGCGGCGAGCGAGATGCCCCACTATCATCCAGGACCTCGCCCAGAATTAGCTGCCAAATATCAACCCAAGACTTTTCTTCTATCATACCCCAGCATACGTTCTACTTCTTCCCTACTTAATTCAAAGACACGGGCCAGCTGAGCCACGTTGGTCCTGTGTGTATGACAAACATAAAGCAGTATCCGGGCTTTCTTGTCATCAGGCAGTTCCCGGACAGATTTCTTGAACCAGCGCTCGGAGACATCGTCCACGACGCGGATCAGTTTCCCATCTGCCATCCTGATCCTCGGACTGTCAATCAGGCTGCTCTGCATCTGGGCGGTATTGACAGCTCCTATCAGGCGAAGAAAGAAACTCTGTTCATTATTAAAAGCCTCCTCTACGTATCTCCAGTCGCATATAGAGACAGGCTCCAGGGACAGGTCGGAGTCGAGCAGCCAGGTCACATCACGTAAGTCGTCATCTGTATGCATGATACGTCGTCTCTCTCTCTTTGTCAATGCACAGACCTTTGTACGGGCAGAACTCCGCGACGCAGTTCCCCCGCAAAACATACCCCTGAAGCCGGTCCACGGATAATCTTGAACACTGCTTGCGCCATTGTCCATTGCGTTGCGCACGACGTAAGCAATCGCATTGCGCAGATATGCATCGGTATCCAGCCATATTGCAGACACATCTACGCCACGCATCACCGAAGTGTCAGAATACTTGCGTGAATAATACATAGGGTACATTCGCTTAACTTCTTGAGCAAAACTGTCTGCAGCAGCCTGATCAGCAGCAAGTATGACACAATGGGCGTGGTTGGAAACCACTGCGTAGATAATCAGGATTACATTTTTGCGTCGAGCGCAAATACAGATAATCTTTACGAATGCATCGTAGTCAGAGTTCTCCCTGCAGAGGACCTTGCTCTCAAGTCCCTCAAGGGAAACGTGAAAGGGATAAACCCTTGCAATAGTTCCATCGGGTAATTCCCTGAACGGATTTCTTTCAAATCGTCTCATCTTATCTATCAATTATCAATCCGTCTTTAGTGGGGAAAGACTTTGCAATTTATGCAATTTTCACATATTTTTGACAAAAACAGTTTTAAATGGCCGACCTTCGTCCAACTATTGACCGGACAATCTGCAGGGTTGTTGAGATAATACGGAATCAGATAGATAGTTCCATAAGGACAGATGCCGACCCGAAGTTCGTGATTGTACATGGCTGGGGCAGGTACGAAAGCTCTTGTGACCATGAAAACCTATGGGAAGAAGGCGAAGAGTTAAACGAACGCGAACTCATTGACAAATTACAGAATGAGGACAGCTTTAACTGGATAAAGTTTGCTTTAACCGGAATCAAAGACGCATCGCCTGGCATATTTGTCATCATAGACAATAATCACCAATCTGACATTTTGCTGTCTATTCCCCAAGCACTTTGCCAGGAAAAGAAGGCTTCTTTTGAAGACCCTTATCTGGAAAAATATCCAGAGATAAAAGAAGGTATAAAGAAACGCTTCTATGAGCAAAGAAGAGTCCTCACTTCCGGGTATGGCCGGGATATACCATTCAGCAGCCAATCAGATACATAGGGCTGGGCGAGGTCACTAAAGTTTGGGCGAGGTACCTGTGGAACGCCGGGTATCCCGCCCACTACTTTTACGCAAGTAGCTATCCCTAAGCAGATTACCCACAACCAACGGGCGAGGTCCCTTAGAGACGCCTGGTATCCCGCCCATTTGTTTTAATCAATGGGACTTAGCACACAAGGGCATACTATCTTCAATCAAATATTTATTCCTATCTTTGAGAGACAAACAGTCAACAATTCATCTATGGCAGACGAGAAGATTATATTTTCGATGAACGGCGTGGGCAAGGTCCTGCCGCACAATAATAAAGTTATACTCAAGGATATCTATCTGAGTTTCTTTTACGGGGCCAAGATAGGCATAATAGGCCTCAACGGCAGCGGCAAGAGTACTCTGCTCAAGATTATCGCCGGAGTAGAGAAATCTATCCGCGGCGAGGTGGTATGGGCGCCGGGCTACAGCGTGGGCTACCTGGCCCAGGAGCCGGAGATGGACCCGGACAAGACAGTGCTGGAAGTGGTCCAGGAGGGCGTCCAGGAGGTAATGGACCTGCTTAATGAGTACAACGAAATCGGGATGAAGTTTGCCGAGCCCATGGACGACGACCAGATGAACAAGCTCATCGAGCGACAGGGCGAGCTCACCGACCTGATTGACCATCACGGCGGCTGGGAGATAGACGCCAAGCTGGAGCGGGCCATGGACGCCCTCCAGTGCCCGCCTTCCGACGCCCTGGTCAAGAATCTCTCCGGTGGCGAACGCCGCCGCGTGGCCCTTTGCCGACTGCTGCTCCAGCAGCCGGACGTGCTGCTTCTGGACGAGCCCACCAACCACCTGGACGCCGAGAGCATACAGTGGCTGGAGGCCCATCTGCAGCAGTACAAGGGCACGGTAATCGCCGTGACCCACGACCGCTACTTCCTGGACAACGTGGCCGGCTGGATACTGGAGCTGGACCGCGGCGAGGGCATTCCCTGGAAGGGCAATTATTCGTCCTGGCTGGAACAGAAGACCCAGCGCCTGGCTATGGAAGAGAAGCAGGAAAGCAAGCGGCGCAAGACCCTCGAGCGCGAGCTGGAATGGGTGCGCATGGCGCCCAAAGCCCGCCAGGCCAAACAGAAAGCCCGCTTGGGAGCATACGAGAAGCTGGCCAGCGCCGATGTAAAACAGAAAGAAGACAATCTGGAGATATACATCCCCAACGGCCCCCATCTGGGCAATAAAGTGATCAAGTTCAACGACGTGAGCAAGGCCTACGACGGCCGCGTGCTGTTCGAGCACCTGAGTTTCGAACTGCCGCCGGCAGGCATCGTGGGCGTGATCGGCCCTAACGGCGCCGGCAAGACCACCCTCTTACGTCTGATAATGGGCCTGGAGAAGCCGGATACCGGAAGCATTGAGATCGGCGAGACTGTGCGTCTGGCCTATGTGGACCAGCAGCACAAATCCATAGATCCGGAGAAAACCGTGTATCAGACCGTGGCCGGCGATTCCGAATGGGTGCGCATGGGCGGCCGAGAGATAAACGCCCGCGCATGGATATCCCGCTTCAACTTTTCCGGCGCCGACCAGGAGAAGAAGTGCGGCATACTCTCCGGCGGCGAGCGCAACCGCCTGCACCTGGCCCTGACGCTCAAGGACGAGGGCAACGTGCTGCTGCTGGACGAACCCACCAACGACGTGGACGTGAACACTATCCGCGCCCTGGAAGACGGCCTGGACGGCTTTGCCGGCTGCGCCGTGGTAGTGAGCCACGACCGCTGGTTCCTGGACCGCATCGCCACCCACATCCTGGCCTTCGAGGGCGACGGCCAGGTGTATTTCTTCGACGGCAACTACTCCGAATACGAAGAGAATAAAAAGCAACGCCTGGGCGACACTGAGCCCAAGCGCTTCAAGTACAAGAAACTGATGGAGTAATAAAAAATGGCGGCCCGAGGGTCGCCATTTTTATTTTGAATATCTTCTGACTTAGAAGGTATATTTGATGCCGAGGCAAAGAGCCTTGCCGGAGAAACCGCTCCAGAGGCTGTCGCCGAGCACGAGGCGAATACCGGGGTTCCAGTCCAGCGAAACTGCGAAAGGAATGGCAGCGAAAGCGTATTCCAGACCGATGTTGCCGAAGCCGCCGATCATGATGTTGCCGCTATAGTCGTGTCCGCCGTAAGAACCGGTATAGAAACCGCCCTCAACTCCGAGACCATAATAGAAAGACAGGCCGGGAGTCAGAAGCACGTTGAAATCATAGGTGGCACTTGCCAGGGCGCCGAAGCCATTGCCCAGCATAAAGTTTGCCTTATAATCCATAAAGCTTGAAGAGCCTACAAAATGTTTGAAAGTAATGCCGAGACCTTCCCAACCGCCTTCAACACCGACAGCCTTGTTGTAGTTCTGAGCGTTGGCCGCTGTAACAGTAATAAAGCACAGCGCGATTAATGCAAAAATCTTTTTCATTTTTTAACAGTTATATTAAACGTTTGTAAGTGCAAATATAGAAATTTTCAGTTAACAGTGGACTATTTCAGGGTGGGAATGATAATCTTGTAAGTCTTCCCCTGCGCGTTGGTGAGCTTGTCGCTGCGCAGCCAAAGGTTGGCCCGTTTGAGGTCGGCGTAAGTCACCCCGTTGTTCTGGGCGAAATCCACCAGGGAGGATATCGGCCCCGTCACAGTCACGATTTTGGAGGGTTTGCGGTAGGGATAGTAGTCCTCGGGAGAAATGTCAAATCCGAAACTTGCGGGATCCTCAAAAAAGAGTTTGGCTGCGAGCACCCGGAACATATAGCGGGCCGTCTCGTCGGGCAGATACAGATCCAGGGCCGTCTCTACCTTCTGTTCGCTCAGGCGGCGGGTGATGCCCCCCTGCCCTGCATTATAGCTTGCGGCCACGGTCATCCAGTCGCCATACTTGCGAAAGGCATCCTTCAGATAGCGGCAGGCCGCGATTGTCTCCTTTTCTATGTTGTAGCGCTCATCTACCTCGTCGCTGATCTCCAGGCCATACTGCTTTGCGGTGGCCTTGGTAAACTGCCACAAGCCTGCAGCGCCGGCGGTGGACAGGGCCTTGGGGTCCAGATTGCTCTCTATCACCATCAGGTAT
>CACXHG010000073.1 GCA_902767355.1 uncultured Bacteroidia bacterium | reverse complement strand
GGAGCCCTCGCTGGGCGTCTGCACCCCTGGCAGCATCTGAATGACACGTATCACGTCGGCTTCGCCCATGAGCGCCGGCACCTTCTTTATGATGTCGGCGGTGACCGTCTCTTTGCCCAGCTGCGGCAAGGTCAGCTGCTCGCGCTTGCTCTTTGAGAACACTTTGGCGGCTTCAAGCACTTCCCTGTCCTCTTCCAGCGCAAAATCGTGCTTGATATTTTTTCCCTTGGGAGCGATTGTGACCTCTGCGGTGACATATCCTGCGTAGGAACATTTGATGACCTGTTCCTTTGCCGCAATCTCCATCGAATAAAAGCCCGCCGAATTGGCAGACACGCCGCTTTTGAGGTCTGCCGTGAAGACCACGGCACCCTCCAGCGGCTCGCCGCTGCCAGCCTCGCGGACATAGCCCGAAAGGACCGTCTTCTGGGCCGCAGCCGGCAACACTGCCATCAGCAGCAACAGGGCTGCAACAGCTATGATTCTGCATTTTTTCATCGCGCCCCTTATTGCTGCAAGAATAGAGCCAAAGGGGGCTTAGACCGGCTCCTGAATTATTTCACCTTGGCCCAGATTCTTGCAATCAGAGGGCCTGGCAGCAGCGCTATCACGGCCGGCAGCCAGATGTTCATAAAGCCGGGAGAGACCACCCTGCGGCGGCGGAACATTGCCCGCAGAGAGCGCCTTACCAGCCATTCGGGAGTGCGGATGAGTCTCAGCTTGAGGCCCTTGCTCATCTGCTGCCCGCTAAGCTGATACAGGGGCGTGGCAATCGCGGCCGGGCACACCGTGGTGACGCCCACCCCGCCGGGGCCGAACTCGTATGAGAGCGAGCGGCCGAAACTCTTAAGATAGGCCTTGGAGGCAGAATACACGGCAAGGCCGGGCACCGGGATGCGGGCCGCCATGGAAGAGACTATCAGGATATAGCCGCTGCCGCGCTCTTTCATGGCCTGGCCAAAGAGTATGCTCAGGCGGGTCACGGTGCTCACGTGCAGGTTTATCATCGCCTGCACGCGATTAAGGTCGGCGGCCTCGAGTTCCTTGAAGAAGTACATCCCGGCATTGTTTATCACAATGTCAGGGAGTATCTCCTGCTGGCGGCACCAGTCGTAGAGCAGATCGGCGGAGTCAGGCTCGGCCAGGTCCTGGAAAAGTGCCCGTACCTTGACCGGGAAGGATTCGCGCAACCTGGCTGCCGCATCCGACAGCTCGTCGTCGCGGTTGCTCACCAGAATCAGGTCGTAGCCCATGGCAGCAAGCTGCCTGGCATACTCGAGCCCGATTCCGGAGCTGCCACCCGTAACCAGCGCTACCATAGCACTTTATTTGGTGGCGTCCATCACGCCGCGCAGATAGCCCACGCTCTCGGCGATGCCGGGGTGGGGATTGTCGGGGTTCTTCTCGAACTCGATTGAGATGACGCCCTGGTATTTAACCTTGCGGAGCGCCTTTACTATGGGCTTGAAATCAATCACGCCGCGGCCCATCTCCCAGGTCCAAACCTCTTTGGAAGCAGCCGTCTCGTCTTTGATGTGGATGTCGTAGATCCACTTGTGGTACTTCTTGACTATCTTGGCAATATCCTCGCCGCTGCGCACCGAGTGGCCCATGTCCAGACAGCAGCCGACGCCCAGCGAAGGGTCCTTGACCAGCTCCATAATCTTGTAGATACTCGGGAACGCCGCGCCGTCGGGGCCGTGGGTGTGGATAGCCACCCTGATGCCGGTGGCGGCCACCTTCTCTATCACATAGTCTATCAGGCTGTAGTCGGGCACGCCAATGAACACCTTGGAGCCGTAGCGTCCGGCATAGTCAAACGCGCGGTCTACCTCTTCTTTGCTGCTCATATAGATAGGGCCAAGAATATAGCCCTCGACGTCATACTCTGCGCATTTTGCCTTGAAGGCATCCATCTGCTCCTTGGTAGAGTCCAGCGGCAGCCACCAGTCCTTTACGGAAAAATAGTGGACCCCCATGCTCTTGAGAAACTCCAGGGTCTGCTCCAGAGTGTATTTGCGATATGAATAGCCGGCCACGCCGATCTTGAAATCTTCCGAGCCGTGACGGCCCTTTACCAGCTGGGCGCTTGCGGGCAGAGCCACCAGGGCCAGCATCGCCGCAAGAATGATTGCTTGTATGCGTGTTTTCATCTGAACTGATTATTTTGACATCTCCACAAAGATAGTGAAAATCGTCAGTCTTTATAACTTTATTCCCAGAACCCGGCAAACCACCCTGTGCCCGCAACAATTGAAAAATATACTACCTTTGACAAGGAAACTGATCAGCTATGAAATGATAACCCGTACTATTAGCTTAAACAGAAATTCTGTGTGTGCTGCCGACGATGTGTTTGGGCATCAGAAATTCATTACTGTACCGCCCGACATTGCACCCGATGATTTCATCCGAAAGGTCCTGGAAGTCTACTTGTGGGAATGAGGTAAGCGCAAATGGATAGCCTACTGGAAGAAGGGCTGAAGGGTTACAGGGAGTACAAGCAGAAGGTGAAGTACAAAGTGATACCGTTCGTCTGGTAAAATAGCTGCATTCTGACCGAATCACGCAGAAAAATGCTAACTTTGGGTATGGATGCATTAAATTCATTATCGGCACGGCTCTCCGCCATCTGGAGGGGTCTTATCCGTAGTTTCCTGGTCTTTCCTGTAGAAGCGTTCATTTCCGTCGCCGCCTTTGTCCTGACACTTTTGTCCAACGAGAAGGTAATCGGGACGGATTTTCCTCTTGTTTTCTTTTTCCCGCTCGTGGTGCTTTCCTTCTGTCTGCACCGGATCTCCGGCCGCAAAGAAACCATCTTCTGGAAGGCTTGCTACTTTGCCTCGGCTCTTTTCTGGATTCCTCTTTACTTCTGGAAGCCGGAGCTCGGGGATTGCGGTATTGTCGTGATTTATCTTATCTCATTTATCCTTCTTTTTGCGGCCGACGGCCGGCAGGACAATGAGCATTACGCCGCCACTATCATCCATTGCCTGATAAAAGGCGTCGCAGCGGTCCTTGTGGCCGGAGTACTGTCTCTGGTGCTGCTCGCCATTATCGCCTCGGTGGATTTTCTGTTCCTGTCCAGATCTCTGGCCGAAAAGTGGTACGTCTATCCTCAACTGCTGATCTGGATGGTCATCGCCCCGATGCTATGCTGTGCCTTTGTGTCCGAAGCCGCCGCACAGTGGAAAGGCCAGCGCTTTATGACCATCGTTGTTGAATATGTCCTTACGCCGGCCCTGCTGATCTATACTGTCATCCTCTATGCCTATATGCTCCGCATCTTGATTCAGTGGAAGTTGCCGGACGGCGGCGTGGCATATCTCGTTGGAGGGTTCATCGGTGTGGCTCTTGTCTGCCGCCTGCTGCAGGC
>CACXHG010000072.1 GCA_902767355.1 uncultured Bacteroidia bacterium | reverse complement strand
TTGTGGGAGTCCACGCCGTCGTATTTGGTCTCGGGATTGTAGGGTACCTGCATCTTGTCCAGCAGCGGTTCCACCGCAACCTGATGCATCTGAAGGCCGATGTCCCAAGGGTCATAGCCCAGCACCAGGGCCGCCACCTCTTCATAGGTGAGAACCGGGATGCCATAGCCGCCTTCGCCATAGGTCTTGCCCGTAGTCTCGGCAATCACATACTGCCAGCGGTCCATGAAATAGTTGCAGCCGGGGCAGTTGGTGATTATCATGTCCGGCTTGAAAGGCTCCATGGACTCGAACTTCTTGTGGGTATTGCTCAGGCAGTAGCCGCGGTTGGCCTTGATGTGGTACTGGCGGAAACCGTAGCCGCAGCAGTGCCGGCGCTCGGGATAGTCTATCACATTGCCGCCCCAGCTCTCTACCATTCCGGTGAGCACGTAAGGATATTCCGCGCCGCCCACGCCCTTCGAAGGGAACATCTTGGCGTAGTGGCAGCCGATGTGCTCCACCACCTTGAGCGGCTCGCCGGTAGCCTTGTTTATCAGGCGGAACCTGGCTTTCTCGGCTATCTCGTTGCGGAACTTGTACATCAAATCGCTGGTATGCACCAGATAATCCGGCTTCACGAACTCTTTCCGGCAGGCCTTCCAGAGGTTCTCGCGTATCTTGGCCTCCAGCTCCGGGAACTCGTGCCAGGTCTCCAGGGCCTCTATGTATAGGCCGAACGAGGTTATGCACGAGCAGGTATAATTCCTGTAGCCGGCCTCCGTCATAAGGGCGAACTGGCGGGCCACGATGGTCATCTGAGTTTCCTGCGGGATGCACTCGTTGTGATAGGCTATGCCGCCGCAGGTGGTGTGGTAGGGATTCTCATATATATCCTTGCCCAGGTCGCCCCTGAGGATGTCCAGATAGACCCTTTCGGCACCGGGCCAGAAATTCTGACGTATGCAACTGCGCACGAAGTACCAGTTGTCGTCCGGCATTTCTTTCTGATAATCAGACCAAATCTTTTGTTTACCCTGGTAAATCATCGCCTAACAGTTAAAGTGTTTGTCACTGGTCTCGTTGTATATCTTCTCGCAGTATTGCTCCATAGTGAGGCCCATTTCCTCCGCCTTGCGGCGGGAGGCTTCTTCTACCGCCTCCATGCGGGCCGTGGCGCCGGTCACATCGAAGATGGCCTTCAGCTCGTCCAGGGATTCCTGCGGAACCTTGCGCAGCACGCCGGGCCCCTCCCCGTCGAGATTGGCCCCCACGCGGGCGTACACCTGGTCGGCATTGTCCAGCACCCATTTGAACACGGGGCCCGCCTCCGGATGGCCTGCAGGGTCTATGGTCCTGGGATAGATGCAGTAGCCGTAGTTAAGCACATTGCCGCACAGCAGGCGCTGCAGAATAATCTGCTGGCGGCCTTTCTCGCTCTCGGTAAAATAGCCCAGCTCTATGCTCAGGCCTCGCAGGGCCATGATCAGCATGCCGGCCACATTGCCGCGCGGGCAGCGGGTCATGCAACTCATGCACTCGCCGCAATACCAGATGGTGTCGCTGCGCAGCAAAGCCTCTATCTGCTCGTCGTCGCGGCTCTGGACAATGTTCACTATCGTCTTGGGGCTGTATTTATAAAACTCGGCCGCAGGGCAGATTGCCACGCACACACCGCAGTTTATGCAGGCTTTCAGGCCCTCCTTGACCCTGTAATCCTGCGAGAGTCTGTCAAAAAGTTTTCCCATAATTATACATCGTCGTCGAACACGAAGTTCTCCGGGTGTTTGGCGCCCACTCCCAAGGTCTTATAATACTTCTGAAGGCGGAGGGTATCGGCGCGGACATCATCCGTCAGCGGGAAAACGTCGCCGTAGCTCACATATTTCTTCTCCCAGTTGATAAAACCCGCATACACCGGCACGCCGGCGCGGGTGGCGATGGTATGATAGCCGGTCTTCCATTTCTTGACAGGCTTGCGGGTGCCTTCGGGCGCTATGCCCATGAGTATCTTGTCGTGAGTCTTGAATGCCTCCACCATCTGCAGCGCGGCACCTGCGCCGCCCTCCTGCCGCTTTTTGAGCGGTATCGCGCCCCACTTCTTAAGCAGCGGGCCCACCGGCCAGAAGAAGAAATTCTCCTTGACCAGGATGTGCAGGTCGGCGTTTTTGCTGCGGGCATACAGGTATGCGATCAGAAAATCCCACACGGAAGTGTGCGGCACGCCCAGGATGAGTGCTTTCTCGTCCTTGGGAAAGTTGGGCTCGGGATGCCAGCCCAGAAGCTTTACCAGTATGAAATTGGCTGTGGACGGTTTCATATTTATTGTGCCTCCTCCACGTTGTCTATGTCGCTGCGCAGGTTGTTGCGTATAAAATCCAGACGTATGTTGTCGTTTTCGCCCATATAGAACTCCAGCAGGTCGGCCACCGGGTCGTCGCCGGCCAGATGGACCTTCTCCAGGCGGATGTCCTCGCCGATGAAGCCCTTGAACTCATCGGGAGAAATCTCGCCCAGGCCCTTGAAGCGCGTCACCGTGGAATTGCGCATCGAGGCCGTCGCATTGTCTTTCTCGGCGGTGGAGTAGCAATACACGTTGTGAGTCTTGTCCGACACCCTGAAGAGCGGGGTCTGGAGTATATACAGGTGTCCCTGACGTATCAGGTCGGGGTAGAATTTAAGGAAAAAGGTCAGCAGCAGCAGGCGTATGTGCATGCCGTCCATATCGGCATCGGTGGCTATCACCACATAGTTGTAGCGCAGGTTGTCCAGGTCCTCGTCTATATTGAGGGCGGCCTGCAGCAGGCTCAGCTCCTCATTCTCATAGACGTCGGTCTTGGAAGCCTTGTAGCTGTTCAGGGGTTTTCCCTTGAGGCTGAACACCGCCTGTGTGTTGGCGTCGCGTATCTTCTTTATGGAGCCGGAGGCGCTGTCGCCCTCGGTCAGGAAAATCATGGTCCTGTCGCGGTCGGGGTTCTTGTCGTTGAAGTGGATGCGGCAGTCGGAGAGCTTCTTGTTGTTCAGGGAAGCCTTTTTCAGGCGCTCCTTGGTCTCCTTGCGAAGGCCCTGGATGGCCTTGCGGTCCTTTTCTGAAGCCAGTATCTTGGTCAGCAGTATGTCGGCCACGTCCTTGTGCTGATGCAGGTAATTGTCCAACTCGCGGCTGATAAAGTCGCCCACGAACTTCTGCATCGAGAGGCCTTCCTTGTTGATGGTCTTGCTGCCCAGCTGCACCTTGGTCTGAGCCTCGAACTCGGGCTCGTCCATGCTTATGGCAATGGCGCCCACGATGGACTGGCGGGCGTCGGCCGGGGTGAAATCCTTCTTATAGAAATCCTTGAGCGTCTTGCCCACGGCCTCGCGGAAGGCCGCCACGTGGGTTCCGCCCATGATGGTGTTCTGGCCGTTGACAAACGAGGAGATGTTCTCGCCGTATTTGCTGCCGTGGGTCATCACTATCTCTATGTCCTCGCCCACCAGGTGGATGGGCGGATAGAGAGGCTCCTCGTCTATATTGTCGTTCAGCAGATCCAGCAGACCCTCGTTGCTCTTGAAGGAATTCTTGTTGTAGTTGAGCGTCAGGCCGGTGTTCAGGTAGGCGTAGTTCTTGACCATCTCCACGATGTATTCCTCGTTGAACTTGTAGTTCGGGAATATCTCGTCGTCGGGAGTGAATACCACCATGGTGCCGTTGCGCTCGGAGGAGTCCTCCTCGCCCTGGTCCTGAATCTGCCCCTGTGAGAATGTAGCCCACTTTGTGCGCCCGTCGCGGAAACTCTGCACCTTGAAATAAGAAGACAGGGCATTGACGGCCTTCAGGCCCACACCGTTCAGGCCGACGCTCTGCTTGTAGCTCTTATTATTGTATTTGCCACCGCTGTTGAGCCGGCTCACCGCCATGATCATATCCTTGAAAGGGATGCCGCGGCCCCAGTCGCGCACCGTGACGGTCTTGTCTTCCAGCGTGATGTCTATGCGCTTGCCGCTGCCGCTGCGGAACTCGTCCACAGAGTTGTCTATCACCTCCTTGGTCAGGACATAGATACCGTCGGTGGAATCGCTGCCGTCGCCGCGGCGGCCGATGTACATCGAGAGCCGCTGACGTATGTGCTGCACATCTTCCAGGTGGATGATGCTGCCGTCGCCGTATTCGTACTGCGGAATGTCCAGTTTATCTACTTCTTCGCTCATCTATTTCTGTCTTATGTAAATCTGCAGCGGGCACCCCGTGTAGTCGAAGTGCTCGCGCAACTTGTTTTCCAGGAAACGTTTGTAGGGGTCCCGCACATACTGCGGCAGATTGCAGAAAAATGCAAATGCCGGGAAGGCCGTGGGCAGCTGGGTCACATACTTGATCTTGATGTACTTGCCCTTCCAGGCCGGCGGCGGGTAATTCTCTATCTCGGGCAGCAGCGCCTCGTTGAGGGCGGAGGTGGGCACGCGGCGGGAATAATTGTCATAGACCAGCTGCGCCGCGTTCAGCACATCCAGGATGCGCTGCTTCTTTATCACCGAGGTGAATATGATGGGAATGTCGTTGAAGGGCTGTAGCCGGCGCTCCAGGGCCTCGCGGTACTGCTTCATGGTGTTGTTGTCCTTGACCACCGTGTCCCACTTGTTGACCACCAGCACGCAGCCCTTGCGGTTGCGGTTGATGATGTTGAAGATGGCCAGATCCTGGGCCTCGATGCCCTGCGAGGCGTCTATCATCAGTATGCAGACGTCCGAATTCTCTATGGCGCGGATGGCCCTCATCACGGAGTAGAACTCCAGGTCTTCGGTGACCTTCTTCTTCTTGCGCAGGCCGGCGGTGTCCACCAGCATAAATTCGTGCCCGAACTTGTTGTAGTGGGTCGATATGGAGTCGCGGGTAGTGCCGGCCACCGGAGTCACTATGTTGCGGTCCTCGCCCAGCAGGGCGTTGGTCAGCGACGACTTGCCCACGTTGGGCTTGCCTACTATGGTTATGTGCGGCAGGCGCGGCCCCTCTTCCTCCACGATCTTGCTGTCGGAGGGGAGCTTCTCCAGCACCGCGTCCAGCAGCTCGGCGGTGCCGCTGCCGGTGGCAGAGGAAAGGGAGAAAGGCTCTCCCAGCCCCAGCGCGTTGAACTCGTACACGCCGTATTGCTTCTCTGCGCTGTCCACCTTGTTTACCGCCAGCAGCACAGGCTTTTTGCTGCGGCGCAGTATATCGGCTATCTCGGCGTCGAAATCGGTGATGCCGGTGGCCACCTCCACCATGAAGATCACCAGGTCGCTCTCTTCTATGGCAATGAAGACCTGGCTGCGGATGGCGCTCTCGAACACATCGTCGCTGTTCACGGTGAATCCGCCTGTGTCCACCACGCTGAACTCGTGGCCGCTCCACTCGCATTTGCCGTAGTGGCGGTCGCGGGTCACGCCCGAGACATTGTCCACGATGGCCTGCCGCATCCCCACCAGGCGGTTGAAGAGGGTGCTTTTGCCGACATTCGGCCTTCCTACTATCGCTACAAGATTATTCATTGCACATTAAAAAGCCGGATTGGCGTACATTGTTACATCGTCTTTGGTGATGGTGTCGCCGGCCAGGATCAGCAGGCGCTCCACCACATTTCTCAGTTCGCGTATATTGCCCGTCCAGGGCATCTTCTGCAGCTGACTGTAGGCTGCCGGATCTACCTTGCGGCGCGGCATGCCGCTCTCGGCGCAGATCTGCTCTATGAAATAGTCCACCAGCAGGGGGATGTCGCTCACGCGCTCCGCCAGCGAAGGCACGTGGATAAGTATCACGCTCAGACGGTGATAGAGGTCCTCGCGGAAATTGCCCT
The DNA here is from genome assembly GCA_902767355.1 of uncultured Bacteroidia bacterium. Taxonomy (GTDB): domain Bacteria; phylum Bacteroidota; class Bacteroidia; order Bacteroidales; family UBA932; genus Equibacterium. Next base: position 3,422 of record CACXHG010000072.1, on the reverse strand, counting down.
TGGCAATCTCGTCCAGCAGATTCTTGTTGGTGGCGGCAATCACGCGCACGTTCACGTCTATGTCCTTGTCGCTGCCCACGCGGTTGAGCTTCTTCTCCTGCAGCACCCGCAGCACTTTGGCCTGGGCGGCTAGGGACATGTCGCCGATCTCGTCCAGGAACAGCGTGCCGCCGTCGGCCTGCTCGAACTTGCCCTTGTGCTGCTTGATGGCAGAGGTGAAAGAGCCCTTCTCGTGGCCGAACAACTCGCTCTCTATCAGCTCAGAAGGTATGGCAGCGCAGTTGACTTCAATGAAGGGGGCGGCGCTGCGGTTGCTCTGCTGGTGCAGGTTGTGCGCCACCAGCTCCTTTCCGGTGCCGTTGCCGCCGGTGATCAGCACGCGCGCGTCGGTGGGCGCCACGCGGGCAATCACGTCCTTGACATGCATTATGGCCTCGGACTCGCCCACTATCGTATAGCGGGAGTCGGTTTTCTTGCGCAGGATGCGGGTCTCCTTCACCAGCGAAGTCTTTTCGGTGGCATTCTTGAGGGTTATCAGAATGCGGTTCAGATCGAGCGGCTTCTGGATAAAATCGTAGGCGCCCTTCTTGATGCAGTCCACCGCCGTATCTATGTCGCCGTGGCCGGAAATCATGATGATGGCGGCGTCGCAGCCCTCTTCCACCAGCTTCTGGAGTACCTCCACCCCGTCCATTTCCGGCATTTTGATGTCGCAGAATATAGCGTCAAAATTGCCCGCCATGGCCGCCTCGTAGCCTTGCCGGCCGTCTTCTGCCAGCGCCACGCTGTGGCCTTCGTATTCCAGTATTTCTTTGAGAGTGTTGCGGATAGCCCTCTCGTCGTCGATTATTAGCAGTTTCACGATGCAAGAGAATGTTTATTCTTGCAAATGTAGTTATTTTTTAGGTATTTTTGTAATATGAAAACACAGCCTCAAATCATAATAGCCATAGACGGTTATTCTTCCACGGGCAAGAGCTCCTTTGCAAAACTGATTGCCGAAAGGCTTGGATATATACACCTCGACTCCGGGGCCCTCTACCGCGCCGTGACTCTCTACGGCCTGCGCAAGGGCGTCATAGGCGGCGGCAAGATAGACGAGGCGGCCCTGGTGGCCCTGCTGCCGGGCATTGAAGTCTCCCAGAGGCCGGACACCTACCTCGGCGAAGAGAATGTCGAGGGCCTGATACGCCAGATGGAGGTCAGCAGCTATGTCAGCCCCGTCTCGGCCATCGCCAAGGTGCGCAACTTCGTGGACGACAACCTGCACCGCATGGCTGCCGGCGGCGGCGTGGTGATGGACGGCCGCGACATAGGCACCACCGTCTTCCCCAATGCCGAGCTCAAGATATTCATGACCGCCGACGACCTGGTGCGCGCCATGCGCCGCTACAAGGAGACCACCGACCCCGGCACCACCTTCATAGACGTGCTCAACAACCTGCGCGACCGCGACAGGCGCGACTCCACCCGCGAGGTATCGCCCCTTCGCAAGGCCAGCGACGCCATCGTGCTGGACAACACCTGCATGACGATGGAAGACGAGATGGCCTGGCTGACTGACCTTCTCAACAGCAAATATGGATTCTCGCTCTAGAATCTGCGAGATAGACCCCGATTCGGGCTTCTGCCACGGGGTCGTGCGCGCGGTGAACAAGGCCGAGGAGATACTCTCCGAAGGCGGCCGGCTCTATTCCCTGGGCGCAATGGTCCACAACACGGCCGAGCTCAGGCGCCTTGCCGGCAAAGGTCTCGAAATCATAGACTTGGAGGGGATACGGCGGCTGCCGGAAGGCAGCACCGTGCTCATACGCGCCCACGGCGAGCCGCCTTCTACCTATGCCCTTGCCGGCAGCCGTGGCATCAGGGTGGTGGACTGCACCTGCCCGGTGGTGCTCAAGCTGCAGAAAGACATAGCGGCCGCCTTCGCCAAGGTCTGCGCCGGCAGCGGGAAGGTGGTCATCTTCGGCAAGCGGGGGCACGCCGAGGTCAACGGCCTGGTTGGCCAGACCGGCGGCAAGGCCATCGTGATAGAAAATCTCAGTGAACTGAACGACCTGGACCTGACGGGCCACATAGAGCTCTTCTCCCAGACCACCCGCGACCCCGGCGAATACGCAGCGCTCACCGATGCGCTCAAGCAGAAAAACAGCGACATCACGGTGCACGACACCATCTGCCGCCAGGTATTCGGCCGCCACCGCAAACTGGCCGCCTTCGCCGCCGGCCACGATGTGATACTGTTTGTGAGCGGGCGGGACTCTTCAAACGGCAAAGTCCTGTACGAACTCTGCCGGGAGCACAACCAGCGTTCTTACTGGGTCGAAGACCCTTCGGAAGTCGATCCGCTCTGGATAGCCGACGCCTGTGCGATAGGCATCACCGGCGCCACCAGCACCCCCCGCTGGCAGCTGGAGGCCGTGGCGGCCAGATGCAAACTATATAATCCGTAATCTTTCTATACCATGAAACAGATAATGCAGCGGCTCGTAGCCGCCAGCTTTGCAATCTGCGCCGCAGCGGCCGTCCTGGCATCCTGCGCAGGCGCCTGCAAAAACAAAGAAAAAGCCGCCCCGGCGGTTGTGAGCGAAGAACTGATACGCACCAGCCAGAGCTGGGACGGGGTTCCGCTGCCCGACTACCTTCAGGGACGGCCGGAACTGGTGGCCGTGAAATATGAGTTTCCCGCCGGGCAGAAACTGGGCTGGCACCACCACCCCGTGATGAACTACGGCATACTGGTGCAGGGCGAGCTCACCATCATCGGCCTGGACGGCAAGGAGAAAGTAGTGCACGAGGGCGAAGCCGTCGTGGAGATGGTAAACACCATCCACCACGGCGAGAACCGCGGCACCAAGCCCGTCATCCTGTATATGTTCTATCTTTCACAGGAAGACCTGCCCCTGGCCGTACAGCACCCGGAGATACCCCTGGACTGACAGGCTATTCCATGTAGAAAACCTCGCGCAGAGGTATGGAGACGGGAGAATTGTCGGGGTTGACCTCCATGATGTCGGCCATATAGTCCCACCATTTCTTCACGATCTCGGTGCCGCCCAGATCCTGGGAGCCCGAGTCGCCCTCAACCTCCTGATATGCAAATAGGATGTTGGTCTCCCTGTCCCAGAAGATGGAGTAATTGCTCACCCCAGTTTCCGACAGCAACTGTTTCAATTCCGGCCAGATAGCCGCGTGCCGGCGCTGGTATTCCTGCTCCATCCCCGGCTTGAGGAACATCTTGAAAGCTTCTCTGCGTTTCATAGTTGATTATAGTTTCCTCTAATTTCGCAATTATTTATTAAATTTGCACCATTAGAAACCAATTTATTACAATTTATATGGCAACAACAGCTGATTTTAAGAATGGACTTTGCATAGATTTCAACGGCAAGCCGTGTTCTATCGTATGGTTCCAGCACGTA
>CACXHG010000071.1 GCA_902767355.1 uncultured Bacteroidia bacterium | reverse complement strand
GGGGCGGTGCAGCCGATGCTGTTGCCGTCGGTGCCGGTGATGCGGGCGGGATACCAAACCTTGTCCTCGCCGGCAACCTCAAAGCCAGAAACGCCCTTGAACTCCCATCCCAGATCGGAATGGATGCCGCCGCCGCAATTGCTCAGGTAAACAATTGCGTTGGGGCCGTTAAAGTCGGCTTTCAACAAATCGGGGCAGTCGCTGCCATAGTTCCTGAAGCCGTACCAGTGCTCCAGTGCCAGATATGCCAGACGCTCTCCGACCTCAGCTTTCTTGCGGGGGTGGATGATGCCCTCTTCAAACTCGTATACAAGGTCGCAGGTGCCAATCATAGCCGAATTGGGAACCAGCTTGGCGGCAGCTTTCTGACGGTCGCGCAGCGGGGCGGCAAGTTTGGAATCACCCTCCGGACTATAGGGGTGGGGGGCAATCTGAACATAGTAGAACGGCAGGTCGCCTCGTCCGAAGATCTCTCTCCACCTGTTTACCATAGCGGCCTGAAGCTTGGCGTAGTCCTGCACGAAAATGCGGCCCACGTTGGAGCATCCCTGATACCAGGTGAAGCCGTTGATGGTGTAGTGGCGCAGCGGATAAACCATTGCATTGTACATCAGCGTGCTTGTGTGCCAGGGAGCAGAGGCTTTGTTTTCGCGGATGTCCTTGTCCACATCCTCGCCCTTGATGCCACCCTTTATCAGGGATTCGCGGTCCATCCAGCACTCTATCATAGTGCCGCCCCAGCAGGGGACGATGAGTCCGACGGGCACGCCCAGTTCGCGGGTCAGTTCGCGGCCGAAATAGAATGCAGTGGCGCTGAATTCGGCTATATGGCCGCTGTCGGTGGTCCACCACTCGCCGGAGGCATCTTCAAGAGGGGTTTCTGAGGTGGCTTTTTTAATCATCACCATCCTAAGCCCGGGATAATGCCGTGCGTCGCGCATATCCTGCCCGCCGTTTTCGATGGGTTGGAAGCGCCAGCCGCCCATAGGCATCTCCATATTGGACTGGCCGCTGCAGAGCCACACCTCGCCGATAAGCAGGTTGCCGAGCGTGATTTTTTCCTTGCCGCTGGTCACGGTCACGGTCTGAGGGGTGAAAGAAGCTGCGGGGGTAGCCACGGCCACCTTCCAGAAGCCATCGTCTCCGGCAACTGCCTTGTAGGCGGTTTTACTCCAGGACACCTGAACCTTTACCTTGGCCCCCGCATCTGCCCAGCCCCAGATATTGGCGTCGGCATTCTGCTGCAGAACCATGTTGTCACCGAAAAACTTGGGCACTCTGAGGCCCTGGGCGCCGGCCGCGAAAGCCAGCAACATGCATAATACTAAGCAGGTAAGTTTTTTCATGATATTTTGTGGAATGAGGTTAATACACGTTGAATGTCACAAGCAGGCCGCGGTGGTCGCTGGGCCAGGTGCCAGAAGGCAGGATTATCTCTTCTTCCGGCTTGGCAAAACCGTCTTTGACAGCCTGTCCGGCGCAGATGCAGGCTTCGGGGCCGACCATGCGGCAGCAGGCGGGTTCGATGAGTCCGTCGTCGAGATAATACACATAGTCTATCCTGTCCCGTTCGTCGGCGTCCGGGGTCCAGTTGGTATTGTGCCCGGCGGCAGGGTTGCTGACCGGCCAGGTAAAGCCGGGGTGGGATACGGGATCGGGGTAGATACGGCGGTAGGCGTCTTTGAAGCCGCTACGCTCCAGGCAGTCCGACAGGGACCACTCTATCACGCAGCCGTTGTGGCCGAACATGTCTTTGGTGGCCTCGGTCCAGTCCAGGTGCGAGGGCTGGTTGAGGTCCCCGGCAAAGATGCAGACGCGCCCTTTGGCGGCCTGCCTGGCGGCGTCGGCGGCCAGGTCGCGGCCGATTTCGTCGCGGTCGCCTTCAATCTCGCGCCCCTGGATCAGGCCGACGTCGGTGATTGGCCCGCCGGGCAGTTTTTCCCAGCCGTAGGGCGCGCAGCCGTCGCCGTAGCCGCGCGGCAGATAGCAGCCGTAGTGGTCATAAGGGGAGTGGGAAGAGTAAATGGCAGCCTGACGGCCTCCAAGGTCGATGACGGTGCGGTAGAACCAATCCTGGCAGCCGCTGCGGTAGAGGTGTTTGACCGGGTCGCTTTCCACAACCGGATAGCGAGAGAGCACCCCGCGGGTGCCGCTTGCTGTGAAATATGTCTTGTAGTATTGTACACCGGTCTTTTTCTTGAGATAGTCGATGGCGCCGTCCAGAATGGCGTCGGCTCCATTTCCATCGCTGCCGCCCGCTTCATAAAGCTCGCAGAAAGACGCCACGTCGGGCTTGAGCGCGGCCAGCTGCTCGTAGAGGGCTTCGCGTGCGCCGGGCACACTGGTCAGGGACTGCCACAGGTTAAGCTGGAAGATGGTCAGCTGAGTGGGTTCAGCGGCCTTTTTCTGATAGTAATACAGGGCGGTGGAGCGGGGCATGGGCAGGTTTACGCTCAGTCCGGCCATAAGTTCTTTGCCGGACACCTGCCGCCGCTCGTGGGTGTCCATGTTTTCCAGGAGATAGACGCTGTTCTCCTCAAGCCCGCGCAGGGCAAGGACGGCGCTGCTGTCGGAAGCGTTTCTGCGCCGGAAGGCAGCTGCCATGCCGTCGCCCTCCTTGGGGCGGTTAAGCTGGTAGGCCATTATAATGTTGTCGGCCGTCATGTCGCCATAGCCCGACAGAGGGTAGTAGTCGCCGGCAAACAGATTGTGCAGTTTGCGGAATTCGGCCATGTTTTTCTGCATGCGGAACACGTCATAAGACGGGGAGCTGACCTTCCAGTTGAAGATGACGGCGGCGCTCAGGCTGGAGCGGGAGCTGTAGTCGTCGTCGCCGAGGACGGCCGTGCCGTGGATGGGCAGCCAGTTGCTCAGATAGTAGGTCTGGGCCTGGCAGATGTCGGGCTGGTAGGCATCGAAGTCCGTGCGCCAGAGGGGGATGCTGCGGCCGGTAGCCTCCAGGTCCAGCCGGCGGCCGCCGGAAGCGCAGTTGTCTATCAGAAGGTCCGGGAATTCGGCCAGAAGATAGTCCCAGAATTCATACAGACCCTCTATGTAGCGTATCTCGCGCATTCCCAGACGTCCGGGGGCGTCGTTGTTGTACCAGAATGCCTCCGGCTCCATGTTGAAGTCCTGGCGGTAATAGTCGATGTGGCCCTCGCGTATCATGCGGGCTACGTTTTCTCTCATCCAGCGGTTGGCCTCGGGATTGCCCAGGTCCAGCAGGAAGGAATCGGGAAAGCTCAGGTCTATGGGATGGGGAATGACCTCGCCGCCACCGGCTTCGAGCATATATTCCGGGTGCTCATAGGCCCATTTGGACTCCTTGACCACGCGCTCGGGCTCGAACCACACCATGAATTTGCTGCCTGCGGCGTGCACAGCATCGCCGATCTCGGCCAGTCCGCCGGGGAAGCGCACCGTGTCCACATCCCAGTTGCCGGTGGAGTTGCACCAGTTGTAGCCGTGTTGCCAGTCGGCCGATTTCTCATACCATCCGGCATCCAGCCAGAACACGTCCGGCAGCAGGCCGAAGGCTTCGTAGCGGCTCAGCGCGGCTTTGGCATAAGGGGTTGTCAGGCAGGTATATACATTGCAGGGGGAGGGGTCGTTGAAGTTGAAGCCCGTGCAGATAGGGGCCTCGGCCGGCTTGCCGCCCACTTTGGGATGGTGATAAGCCATGATGTGTCGGCGCAGCAGGTTTTGGGAGTCGGCCCTGTCACAGCCTTTCTGCCAGGGGATTATGCAGGTCATAGGGGTGCGTATCTGCTCTGACGGATACAGGTGTGTGTCCAGGCTGCGCATGCCCGTGCTCACCCTGAAGCCGTCGGCGGTGCGGTCTATGCCGGCAATCCACTCTCCGGTCCAGCCTATGCCGAAAATCATCCCGCCCTCGCCGGTGCGGATGTTGAAATAGGGCAGGCAGTCGCTGCTGGATCGGCCTGCATAGGGCATCAGCGTGAGGTTCTCGCCCTGTGCGAGGGTGGTTGTGATGTCCTTGAAGTCGTCTTTGGAGCAGAAACTTCCCAGCGCATGATAGATCTCGCAGGGGCCTTCGCCAAGCGCCTTGAGGCTGATGTCGGCGGCCTTTACCTGATTGATCTGGCCGGAGTTGGCCTTGCCTTCGTTCCTGAAGCGCAGCAGCCACTCCACAGCCGGGCTGCCGCTGAAAGTTTTCACGTCGCACTCCACCACCAGGGCGCTGCGGGGGTCTTTCCAGCTATAGACGGTCTCATGGACGCCTTCCGGGGTCGGCGGCAGTTGCCGTACCGAATACTTCCAATTCCTGAGCAGCTGTCTGGAAGGCGTTCCGTCCAGGCAGAAAGAGAACGGCTGCCGTGTTTTTGAAATGTTTTCCTTGACCCAGGCTTCACCTGCGGGTTTTGGGCTGCGGGGAGCCGCGAGCGCGCTCATACAGAGCGCGGCAATCAGACAGAGTGTGAGGCTTAATCTTTTCATTCAAGACAATATTTTATCAAAAGCGACGTTCCTGGCTGTTCGAGGTGCAGGACATAGCCCTCAGAGAGGGTTTTGCCGCTCACCCGGCAAGTCTGGGGTGCGCTTTCAAACTCGAGTGTATAGTTGCGGGAAACATCTATCCCGCCCAGTTTTACGGTATATTCGCCTTGCGGGGCCTCTTTGCGGCGGAAGGCCACAATGATGCCGCTGCCGTCAGAGGGTCGGTGCATCTGGTAGGCCAGCCACACGTCGTGCCCGGTCAGGTCGCCGGTGCCCGAAAGCGGGTAGTAATCTTCGAAATAGTAGTCCCGGATGTCGCGATACACGGCTATGTTGTGCTGCATCTGCTCTATCGAGACGCCGGGCTCGGTGATTTTCCAGTTGTATATGAGGGTGGAACTCAGGCTGGAACGGAAAGAATACTCGTCCGGCAGCAGGATTCCGGTGCCGTGCACGGGGAGCCAGAAGTTGAGCCCGTAGGTGTGGCACTGGTAGCCGTCCGGGTCGTCGTAGTGGTAGTAGTCGCTGCGCCACAGGGGCACGGTGCGCGCTATGCTCTCCCAGTCCAGCCGCTTGCCGCCGGAGGCGCAATTGTCTATCAGTATGCCTGGAAAACGCTCCAGGAGGTAGTCCCAGAAGCGGTAGAGATTCTCTATGTGGCGAATTTCGCGCATTCCGGCGCGCCCCGGCTCGTCGTTGTAGGCCCAGTAAACGGCCGGCTTTATGTTGCAGTCCTGTCGATAGCAGTCTATGCCGCCGGCCTCGATCATGTCGCCATAGTATTTGCACAGCCAGTCGCAGGCCTGGTCGTTGCCCAGGTCGAACAGCAGCCAGCTGCTCTCCTCGCTCCCGGCGGGGTGCAGGGGATATTCCAGCATCCACTCCGGGTGCTCCAGAGCCCATTCGGTGCCGCGTACCACCCGTTCCGGCTCGAACCAGAGCAGGAACTGCGCCCCGGCGGCATGGGCGGCGTCGGAGATGGGCTTCATCCCGTCGGGGAAACGCCTGGCATCGACTCGCCAGTTGCCGGTGGTATTGGCCCAGGAGCGGCCGTGGAGGAAATCCGAAGCGCCGTGGTGCCAGCCGGCGTCCATCCAGTAGATGTCCGGGTTGAGGCCGAACTGCCGGTAGCGCTCTATCATGGCCACCGCCCACTGGGCCGTTATCGCGGAATATTCCCCGAAGGGCTGCGGGTCGCGGTAGTTGAAACCGCTGCACAGATAGTCGCGACGGGAGCCGATGCGGCTGTGGTGCTCCAGAATGTAGCGGCGCAGGGCGTTGTGCCCGTTCAAGCGGTTGCCTTCCCAGAAGATGAAGGCTACAGATGGCGTGCGAATCTCCTCGCCCGGCTTCAGGTAGAGATTGGCAGAGGGGAGGCCGGCCTTGACGTCCAGGCTCTTGCGTCCTGTCTTTGCAAACGAGCTGAACCAGGTGCCGCTCCAGCCTATGGCCATAATGGCCCCGCTGCGGCTGGATGGCGATTCTATATTGTAAAACGGGAAAGACTCTTCGCTGGAGCGGCCGCCGGCAGGGCAGAAGCAGCACGGCTGGCCTTGGGGTAGAGTCAGGCTTCGCGGGGCATAATCGGCGCGGGAAATCTTGTTGCCTTCGGCATAGTGCAGCACAATGTCCCCTTTTTTGGCAAAGGCGAGCTGCAGGTCGGCGGTGTTGATTTGGGATATCTGGCCGGAATTGCTGCCGGAGGTGTTCTTGAATTTGAGCACCCATTCAGCCTCGCCGGCCGAAGGGCATAGCTTTACCTCACAGATCACCTGCAGGCCGCGTCCGCTCCAGCTGTAGCGCATGGCGGTGCAGGCAGTGTCGCTGCAGGCCATCTGTTCGCTGGCCCATTTCCAGCTGCGGATAAATTCAGACGAGGGGACGCCGTCCAAGCAGAACGAAAACGGCGGCTGCTGCCCTTTTGCAAAGATGCGCGACGTCCAGCGGGAAACATCCTCCCTGGCGGAGGCATCGATGGGAAAAGCTAATAAAATGCAGAAAAGCAGGGCAATCCGGGTTAAATATCGCATAAAAGTGAAACAATTTCCTTCAAAGTTAGTATCTTTGAAAGAAAAAACTATGAAGAAAATCGTTTTTGCAATAGGCCTTATCCTGGCCCTGGCGTCCTGTGCGCCCAAAACCAAAGCTCCCGCTCCGTTGAGAGTCAACTGTTTGGTGACCGTTCCGGCAGAGAACCGGGACCAATATGTAGAATTGTGCCTGCAGCACGTTGCAGCCAGCCTCAAAGATGAGGGCAACATCGCCTTCGACCTTATGGAGAGCGTTACCGATTCTACCAAATTCCTGATTTTTGAGACCTGGGCAAGCAAGGAGGCTCTGGACAAGCACGCCGCCAGCGAGCATTCTGCGGCAATCCTCCCGCTCACCCGGCCGCTGGCCACCACCATCATGGATTCCATGCAGGCAGATGCACAGCCTGAAGGCGACTATGTGCTCCGCCTGAACTGCCCCACTACGGTCACGGAAGAGACCCGCGAGGCTGTAATCGAGCTTGGCAAAGAGTTGGTGGCATCTTCCCGCGCCGATGAGGGCAATATAGCCTACGACCTGTTTGTCAGCTGCACCGATCCCTGCAAGATGGTCATCTTCGAGACATGGAAAGACCAGGCCAGCCTGGACAAACACTCAGCTGCAGAGCATTTTACCCGTCTGGTGCCCCAGATCCAGGAGCTCGGTACCCTCGAGGTGGAGAGCTTCAAACTGGCCACAAAATAATCCTGCTTCCAGATAGCCAGTCAACATGAAACGACTATCTGCATTAGTAATTGCGGGGCTTTTTGCCATTGCTTGCGGGTGCGCTCATAAGCCGGATCCCGACCCTGTGATTATCGATCCCGAAGAGCCTGTTGCCCATGACCATTATAAGGATGTCAGCATTAAAGCCAGTATAGACGCAGTGCAGCCTTCTACCGGCCTGGTGCTCTGGAGCGACAACGCCCGCTCGCGTCACAGCACTTACGGGCAGTCCATCGCCCTGGAATATGCCTACTGCCTGCCCTGCAAGGTCGTAAAAGGCAAGAAGGACGGCCGGATACAGTACGACTGGAGTTCGTTTGACGGCTGGCTCAGTGATGTGGCCTCGCGCAATCACCAGGCGGTGGTGCGTTTCCGCTACGAATATCCCGGCAGCCGCGACGTGGATGGCAAGGCCGGCACCACGGCCGTGCCCGACTATATCAAGGCGCTGGACGATTACAAGGAAACATATTTCAAGAACGAGGACGGCCCGACCTACTACGCGGACTGGCGCAATGCCGAACTGCAGTGGTTTACCAAGCAGTTCTATACTGACTTCAATGCCGTATATAAGAATGATGCGCGCATAGCCTTTGTAGAGGTGGGCTTCGGCCACTGGAGCGAGTATCACATTTATGGTACGCCCCTCAAAAGCGGCGTGAATTTCCCTACGGCCGCCTATCAGAAAGAGTTTTTTACCTATCTGGCAGATGCTCTTCAGATACCCTGGCTGATATCCATAGATGCGGCGGACTCGTCTCCGATAGTCAAGGATCCGGCCCTTATGGAGCTCACTTTCGGCCTGTTCGACGACAGCTTCATGCACGAGGACCACGAAGGCGGCTATAACGAAGAGTGCTGGGATGCCATAGGGCAAGGCGTACGCTGGATGACCGGTGCCTGCGGCGGCGAAATCAGCTACTACACATCTGCCGACCAGCGCAATTTCCTTAATCCGGACGGGATGTACGGCGCCACCTGGGAGCAGGCGGCCCAAAAGTACCACATAAGTTTCATGATCGCCAACGATGCTCCAGGCGGCAAATATGGCACTGCAGAGCGCTTCAAGCAAGCCAGTATGTTCTGCGGCTACAGTTTTGCCATCACCAGTCTGCAGACCAATGGCAGCAATACTGTGGCAACGGTCACCAACACCGGCATAGCTCCCATCTATCGGGATGCCTTTCTTGCAGTGGGCGGGGTGCGCAGCAAAACCTCGCTCAAGGGCCTTTGTCCAGGCCAGGAGCGGCGTGTACTTGTAGAGAAAGTCACCGACGGCAGCGACGTCACCATAGAGTCGGATTATATCTTGCCGACTCAGAAAATCCAGTTTGAAGCCGATCTGTAGGGCGCGGTTCTTACGGGTTGGCTCTCATCAGTATATCGGCGCTCTGGAGCAGCTTGCTCATTAGCAGCGGGGGGTAGCCGGGGTGGGCGTCTATCCAGCCCCTCACGGCTGCGGCGGCCTCGGGCGAGCTGTGGCCGGCCAGCGTGGCATTCAGCCAGTCTTTCGGGAAAAAAATGTCTCCGGTGCGCTGGACATTCTCCAGTTCGTCCAGGGCGGGGACAATGTATCCTATGGCTTCGGCCTGCCGTAGCGGGTGGTTGAGATTGGCCAGCGCGCTCTCTGCCCACGGCTCGGTGCGGCGGTTTTCTGCCTTGAGCAGGGACTGGAACACCGAGTCCCGCACCTGCTTTGACGGGTGCACGGAGGGGAATACAAAGTCAAAACGCTCCAGTCTGTCGGGGTTGCCGATGCGGCTGCGCTGGGTACTGTACAGCAGATCGTAGTCCTGCGGCCTGCGGATTGCCAGTTCCATGGCGAGGGTGGTGTAGTCCTCGGCCTGCAGGGTTAGGCCGCTGTAGGGCTGCTGCCGCTGCCAGAAAAGCATCAGCATATCGGAGGTGCTTTCCCTCTCGAATATGTGGGCCAGATGCCTGAAGGCCGTGAGGCGTATCTGCTGCCCGGCGTCGGGCTTGCTGCAGATGTCCAGCAGGATGTCCTCCACTTTGTCGCGCGGGCAGCCGAGTGCCGTGGCCTTGGCCAGATAGTTCAGCGCTGCGGCGGCCACCATCTGGTTGCTTTCGCGCCCGAGCACCGATTCTACGCAGTCGGCAAAGGTTTCCGCGCCAAGTTTGCCGCGCAGCATGTGTTCGTACAGGGTTGCCAGCGCCGAGAGCCGCTGATGCGCCTGGGGCAGGGTCGGGGTTGCCTCGAGGGCGCGCTCAAGTCCGGCGGCCGTGAGAGGGTAGTAGCCGTAGCCGAGCGCAGAGAGGTTCTGCAGGCTGTCGCTGGGAGCATATTCGCTCATGCCGCTCTCTGCCACCCAGCGGCGGCTCCAGTCCTTGATGTCGGCCTTAGAATGGCGGTCCAGGATGTCTATCAGGGCAGGCCAGGTGGCGTTGCCGTACATATATTTGCCCAGGTACTCGCGCATTCCGGCACGGAAGGCTTCCGGGCCGAGCGTGTCGGCCAGCATGCGCATCACCACGGGCGCCTTGTCATAAACTATGTTGCCGTAAATCAGTCCGGCGTTGGCCAGATTGTCCAGTTCCTGGAGCAGGGGCACGCTCCCCGCGCTGCGGTCCTCTTCGTAGGCCGGGATGTTGAAGTTGCGGAAATCCCTGAGCCTGAAGTCTATATCCGGGTAGAACGGCCGCGCTATGCTGGCCGCGAAATAGTTGGCAAAGACCTCTTTGGTCCAGACGTCGTTGAACCACTCCATGGTCACGGCGTCGCCGAACCACAGGTGCGAGGTCTCGTGCGAAATAAGGTCGGTGCGGGCCAGGCGGTCGTTGTCGGTGGGCGCCTCGCCCAGGAACATGCGCGTGTCGTTGAACAGTATCGCCCCGGGGTGCTCCATTCCGCCGAACTGGAAGCCCGGCACAATCACATAGTCGTATTTTTCGAACGGCATGGGAATGCCGGTGAACTCTTCCATCCATTTCAGGGCATAGACCACCTGGCGCTGGATCTCGTCCAGCTGGGCCACCTTGGCGGGGTCAGTCTCGCGATAATAGACTGTCATGGGGTGGCCGTCGTTATACCAGGAGCGTGTCTGCCATTTTCCCGCGCAGAATTCGAAGAGATAAGTGCTTATGAGTCCGCTCTTTGAAAAGCTGATATTGGTGCGTCCGCCAGTATTTGTGCATTCCGACACAGGTCCGTTAGAGACCGCTACCCAGCCGTCCGGTATGTCGGCTTCTAGGGTAAAGACGGCCTTCAGGTCCGGCTGGTCAAAGCAGGGAAACACCGTGCGCGAGCGCTCCGGCACGAGCAGGGTGTAGAGATACTCCGCGTGGCGGTTGAGCGAGGCGTCGTCGGGCGTGAAACCCAGCTGCAGGCTGTTGCGGCCGCGCTTCAGATGTCTGGCAGGGATGATTATGTGCTCGTTGAGGCATTCTGCTTTAATGGTGTCGCCGCCTGCGCACACATATTCCAGACTCTCGGCGCCCGGCCGGAAATCGAGTATCACATCTTTGCGCTCTTTCAGACAGAAGCTTATCTCGGCCTTGCCCCGGCAGGGCTCCCGCAGGGAGTCCGGCACGTAGAACCACAGGTGGTACTCCAGTTCGGAAATCTGCGCCTTGCGCTCTATGGCAAGGGTGCGGCTCACGCCGGGCTCGGGTGCGGGCCGCTGGCAGCAACAGATCAGGGCTGCCAGCAGCGGCAGCAGGCATTTTGTCACTTTCATGGGAACACAGTATAACGGTTTCAAAGTTAGTGTTAAATTTGCGCTCAAACGACATTAGCCATGAGAAAATATACCGCAATTATACTGACTCTGATTCTTTTGCCGATGCTGGCCAAAGCGCAGCCGGCGGCGGTGGACCTTGGCCTGAGCGTCAAGTGGGCCAGCTGCAATCTCGGCGCCGACTCGCCCCAGGCTGCGGGCGGCTACTACGCATGGGCCGAAGTATCCCCGAAACAGGAATACAGCTGGGACAGCTATGCATGGGGCAGAGGCACTTGGGAGAGCCTGACCAAATACAACGAGGGCTTCCGGCTGGGCTATCTCATGGAGAAAGAAGACGATGCCGCGGCTGCCGCGCTGGGTGCAGGCTGGCGTATGCCCACCGACCCCGAGTGGCGCGAGCTGCTTGCCGAATGCGACTGGACATGGTGCACGGTTGGCGGCGAAAGCGGCTACAGGGTCACCAGCCGTGCCAACGGCAACAGCATATTCCTGCCGGCTGCGGGCTATAAGGACGAGCGCGGCCTGATGTACTATGGCAGCGACGGCCGCTACTGG
>CACXHG010000070.1 GCA_902767355.1 uncultured Bacteroidia bacterium | reverse complement strand
GAAAAACAAGGGCGGCTTGTCGGTGTAGGGGATGCCCTGGTTGTAGAAGCAGAAAAAGTGTCCGCCTTCCAGCGCCTCTTCCACTATACTCAAGTAGCGCAGCTCGTTGCTGGGCGAGGGGTCGCGCAGTATCATCATAGGCAGCACGCACACGGTCACGAATGCGAACACTGCCGCCAGAGGGTGCCGTCTGATGAACTTTTTCATCGCTTAGAGATTGTTTTCGCCCGGCTTGTAATCAACCCAGTTGCGGCGCATCCAGCGGTACATGAAGCAGTCGGTGAAGCCGCGCAGGCGGTTGAACATATTGAATTTGGATTTGCCGGCCGTGCGGCTGCGGTGGGTCACCATCACTTCTTTGTAGCGGCCGCCTTCCTGCAGCAGTATCAGCGCCGGCAGAAAACGGTGCATGCCATTGAACATGGGCAGGCGGCGGGCATAGTCCATCTGAATGACCTTCATCGGGCACACGCTGTCGCGGGCGCCGTCGCCGGTCATCATCCTTCTGAAGCCGTTGCCGATGCGGCTCTGGAGCTTCTTGCGCCAGCCGTCCTCGCGAGAGGACCGCACGCCGGCCACCAGCGGATAGTCAGCCGCGTAGGGCAGCATCAGGTTGAACTCCTCGGGCAGGGTCTGCAGGTCGGCGTCGGTGTAGCCCATATACTGCGATTGGATGGCGTCTATGGCCGTCTTCATGGCCCCGCTGCAGCCTAGCCTGCGGCTGTGGCAGACGTAGAAAAAATTCTCGTGTCGGGAGCACATGGCCCGTATCATCTCCAGGCTGGAGTCCGTAGAGCAGTCGTCCACCAGCAGCACGCAGGCCTTCATGGGGCAGGTGGGCAGATAGGCCGCCAGGGCCTCTTCCAGCGCCTTGAGGTTGCCCTCTTCGTTGAAGACGGGAATGGCTATGGTAAACTGGTAGTTTGCGGTCTTGTTCATGGTTTATTTCACTATTACCCTCTTGAGGCGCCGGTCTATGCCGGTGAGAATCTCGTAGGGGATGGTGTCCAGAATCTTGGCGAGGTCCTGTACGCTGGGCTCCTGGCCAAAGATGGTGACCATGTCGCCGGCCTGTACGTCTATGCCGGTCACATCCAGCATGCACATGTCCATGCAGATATTGCCTATGGTGGGCGCCAGATGGCCGTTCACCATGAAGGAGGCGTTGCCGCCGCCCAGGTGCCGGTTGATGCCGTCGCCGTAGCCTATGCGTATGGTGGCGGTTTTGGTGGGGATGTGCTTCAGCACGCCCTTGCGGCCGTAGCCGACGGTGCCCTCGTAGATTTCCTTTACCTGCAGCACGGGGCACTTGAGGCTGGCGACGGGCTTCACTTCCGGGCTGCCCACGGCGCTTATGCCGTAGATGCCTATGCCCAGGCGCACCATGTCCATCTGGTATTGGGTAAAGCGCTCTATGCCGGCCGAGTTAAGTATATGACGCATAGGCTTGTAGCCGAGATTGCTTTCGATATCGTCGCAGATTTCGGTGAACAGCCGGATCTGCTCCAGGGTGAAGGCGTCGTGCTGCGGCTCGTCGCTGGCTGCCAGATGGGAGTAAATGGATTTCACCTGGACTTCGTCGCAGCCCTGCAGCGCTTTCTTGAGCGCGGGTATCTCGGCCTTCTCAAAGCCCAGGCGGTGCATCCCGGTGTCTATCTTTATGTGGATGGGGTAGTGCTTGATGCCCATTGACTTTAGCACGGCGGTGAGTTTCTGCAGGTATTCCACGCTGGGGATTCCGGGCTCCAGGTCATATTGGATGATGTCGGAGTAGCAGTCGCAGCCTGTGCTCAAGGCAAGGATGGGGGCAGTGATGCCCGCCTTGCGCATTATCACGCCCTCTTCCAGCGTGGCTATGCCCAGATAGTCGGCGCCGGCTTCAAGTGCCAGACGGGCGAATTCTACGCCGCCGTGGCCGTAGGAGTTGGATTTGACCAGCACCAGGATCTTGGTGCTTGGTTTCAGAAGGCTTTTAAAGTATTTAAAATTATGTATTGTTGCGCTTTTGCTCAGTTCAAGCTCTGCCTGTGGAATTCTCATGGTGTCTGTAAGATAAATAAAGGTTTCGCGAGTAGGTGAAAAAACCCACACTCTGCCCTATGCAGAGCACCCAGTCGTGCCTTATGGCACCGTAAATGACAATCGCCGCCGAGCCTATGAGGCTT
>CACXHG010000069.1 GCA_902767355.1 uncultured Bacteroidia bacterium | reverse complement strand
TGAGCTCGGCTTCGGTGCCGCAGATGTAGTGCACGGAGTTCATGTTCTCGTCCTGCTTCTTGATGGTCTGCTGCTGGTCGGCGCTCTTGTCCTGAAGGCCCTTGACATCTTTCTGAAGCGAAGCCACGGTGTTGTCCAGCTGGTTGATGCGGTCGCGCTGGCTAGTGACTGTGCGCTGCAGGTCGGCAATCACGGCGCTCTTTTCGTCGAGCTGCTGCTGCATGCGCGAGATGGTGGCGTTGAGGGTCTTGTTGCGGGCGTTGCTCTTGGTGAGCTGGGCCTGCAGGTTGTCGATCTTTTGCTGCTGCTGCTCGATCTTGTCCTTGACCTTGTCCATCCGGTTGATGATCTGGTCTTTGCGGGAAACCGTGTCGCCCTGGTTCTCAAGCGAGAGGGCGAGCAGGGTGCTCTCTGCGGCCGAAATCTCGTTGAAGCCGGTTTCGATCTCGTTGAGCATGTCCAGAGTCTCGTTGTAGTTGGTCTGCAGCTGCTTGTTGGCCCTGTTGAGAGAGTCCACGCGGCTTTGCAGGAGCTGATATTTCTCGTTGTTCTCTACATTGGTGTTGCAGGAAGCCAGGAGAAAGGCTGCCGCTGCCACAAGAATGATGTTGAAAATGTTCTTTTTCATACAGATAATGTTTCAAAACTATTTATCAAATATAGTTATTTATTGCTATTTTTGTTCCAAACTTAAAAGATTATGGAAAATAAATACAAAGGAACACAAACCGAGAAGAATCTTCTCGAGGCTTTCGCCGGCGAATCGCAGGCGCGCAACAAGTACACATATTTCGCATCGGTGGCCAAGAAGCAGGGCTTTGAACAGATCGCAGCCCTTTTCCTGAAGACTGCCGACAACGAGAAAGAGCACGCAAAAATCTGGTTTAAGGAGCTTAACGGTATCGGCGACACAGCAGCCAACCTCAAGGCTGCGGCCGAGGGCGAGAATTATGAGTGGACCGACATGTACGACGGCTTTGCCAAGACCGCCGAGGCGGAGGGCTTCCCCGAGCTGGCAAAGAAGTTCCGCCTTATCGGCGCCATCGAGAAGCACCACGAAGAGCGCTACCGTGCCCTTCTGGCTAATGTAGAGGCTGCCAAGGTGTTCGAAAAGAGCGAAGTAAAGGTTTGGGAATGCCGCAACTGCGGGCACATCGTTGTGGGCACCAAGGCTCCTGACGTATGCCCCGCCTGCAACCATCCCCAGAGCTACTTCGAGATTAGCGCAGAGAACTTCTAGTTCATCTGCTTTTTATCAGAGTCCTGGAATAAGCTATTTTACAGCCGCGGGATTCATGGATGTGCGGGAAGCGCCCAGACGGGCTTCGACCACATTCATAATGTAGTCGCCGGTCTTTTCGCACTCGGTCACGAGGTCGTTGAAGACGTTGCCGCTGTCGTAGCTGTATTCCCGCTTGTCCAGATTTTCAAGATTCTGCTGCTTCAGGGCAAAGCGGCGGGCGTTGATCTTATTCTCCAATTCCTGCGAAAGCGTCAGGCTCTGCTCGTCCCGCTTGCCGCCCAGGGTTACGTTCATCTGGTGCAGGGCTGCGCCCGCGAGGGATATCATCTCGTTTGCGCCCTCGTCCTGAGTCTTGGTAAAGACAATCTTGTTGTCGTGCTTGCGGCGCAGGATGCGGGCAATGTTGTAGAAGCTGTCGCCGACGGACTCCAACTCGCCGATCTGACGTATCATGGAGCGGATCTTCTCTTTGGAGTCGTCGGACAGGTGGGAGTCGGAAACTTCGCCCAGATAGCGTCCGATTTCATTTTCCATACGGTCGCTCAGGTCCTCGTATTTCTTGATGCGCTCGAAAAGCTTCAGGAAACGCTCGTCGCTTGCGCTGTAGAGTTCGTTGACCAGCTGGTACATCTTCTCCATCTTCTCGCCGAATACCACAATCTCTTTCTGGGCCTGCAGTATGGAGATTTCCGGCGTCTTCATAATACCGGTCTTGATGTATTGCAGGCGGAACTCGTCTTCTTCCTCGTTCTTCTTGGGTTTGACAATCTTGCAGACTATCTTCTCTATCTGCGGTATGAAGCCTATCAGAAGGGCGGTGTTGATCACATTGAAGCCCGTGTGGAAGGTTGCCAGGGCAAAGGTCAGGCGCGTCTGTTCTACGGCCCCGGCTTCGGGATCGAGCCCGACTATACGGCAGACAAGGCGCACGAAAGGATAGAAGACGGCCAGCACCCAGAGCACGCCGAACACATTGAACAGCAGGTGGGCCATGGCCGCCCTGCGGGCCTGGGTGTTGGCGCTCATCGCTGCCAGATTGGCGGTGAGGGTGGTGCCTATGTTCTCGCCCATGACCAGGGCGATACCCTGGTAGATGCTGATGGCGCCGGTGGAGCATAGCACCATGGTGATGGCCATCAGCGCGGCCGACGACTGCGCGATGCAGGTCAGGATGGTGCCTATCAGCAGGAATAGGAGTATTGTCAGGTAACTGCCGGAATCAAAGGAGGCGAAGAAATTGACGACTTCCGGTTTGTTGCCAAGGTCCATCTCTATGCCGGTCTGGCGCAGCATGCCGAGGGCGAAGAGCAGGAAAGACAGGCCGAAAAGGAAATCGCCTATGTAGCGGTGCTTGCCCAGCTGGATGAGGATGATGCCGATAAAGAATGCCGGCCATACCAGGTTGGTGACATTGAAAGAAAAGCCGGCGGACATGATCCAGGCGCTCATCGTGGTGCCGATATTGGCGCCCATGATTATGGAGATGGCCTGGCTCAGGGTCAGCAGGGCGGCATTCACGAAAGAGACCGTCATCACGGTGGTTGCGGCTGAAGATTGGACCGCTACGGTGACCAGGGCGCCGGTGGCAACTCCGGATAAACGGTTGGTGGTCATTGCACCCAGAAGGTGCCTCAGGCCAGGTCCGGCCATTTTCTGCAGCGCCTCACTCATTACCTTCATTCCGTATATCAGCAGCGCTATAGAACCCAGGAGTTTCAGAACTATCAGCATCGTCTCTTTGTTTTGCATTGCAAATATACTCAATATATTCACTTTTTAATTATCTTTGCGCGTTTAATTTAGGCCAAGCAGGCATTTGTTTATGAAATGAGCGAAAGCAACATCATCATCTCGCTAGACCACGTATCCAAGTGGTTCGGCGAAAAGCGCGTTCTCGACGATGTAAGCCTCAATATCAAAAAAGGTGAATTCGTCACCATTCTGGGCCCTTCCGGATGCGGCAAGACCACGACGCTCCGGATTATCGCAGGGTTCGAAACTCCCGACGAAGGCAACATTTTTATAGGAGGGGAGCTGATGAACAAGGTTCAGCCCCACAAGCGTCCTGTAAATACAGTGTTCCAGCGTTATGCCCTTTTTCCCCATCTCAATGTCTTCGACAATATCGCGTTCGGCCTGAAACTGAACGGGGTGCCCAAGGACGAGATTGAAAAACGCGTGCTGCGCGTGCTCAAGATGGTCGGCATGACCGACTATGAATGGCGCAATGTGGATTCGCTTTCAGGCGGCCAGCAGCAGCGTGTGGCCATAGCCCGCGCGATTGTCAACCGGCCGGCCGTACTGCTTCTGGACGAGCCCCTTTCCGCCCTTGACCACAAGATGCGCAAGGATATGCAGATAGAGCTTAAGCAGATGCACAAGAAGCTGGGTATCACCTTTGTATATGTGACTCACGACCAGGAAGAGGCGCTCACGCTGAGCGACACGGTGGTGGTCATGAACGAAGGCGTGGTGCAGCAGATCGGCACGCCTACCGACATCTATAACGAGCCTGTCAACTGTTTCGTAGCCGATTTTATCGGCGAAAGCAATATTTTCAACGGCACCATGATAGCCGACAGGCTGGTGTCTTTCATGGGCCACGAGTTTGAATGTGTCGATGAGGGATTCGGAGAGAATGTTCCGGTGGATGTGGTTGTGCGGCCGGAGGATATATATATCATGCCCCGCACGGACAAGGGCCAGTTCGATGGCACCGTGTCCAGCTGCATATTCAAAGGCGTGCACTACGAGATGATAGTCAACACCCCCGACGGCCACGAGCTGATGATCCAGGACTACAATGCTTTTGAAGTGGGTATGGAAGTGAGCATGATCATAAAGCCCAACGACATCCAGGTGATGAAGAAGGAGAGGGTTTGCAACACTCTGGAAGGGGAGATGATAGATTCCACTCATGTGGAGATTCTCGATACATCGTTCGAATGTCTGCCGCAGGAAGGTCTCAATTCCGGCGACAAGGTTCTTGTGGAGGTTGATTTCGACAAGATCGACCTGACGGACGACAAGAGGGACGGTGCCTGCGAGGGTGATATCACCTTCATCCTGTACAAGGCCGACCACTATCATCTGACAGTCCGCACCGAAAGCGGCGAGAATGTGTATGTGGACACCCAGGATGTATGGGAAGACAGGGACATTGTCGGCGTGAACATCCGTCCCGAAGACATGCGCATCCGCCTGGCGGAGGCTAAAGCTTAAGGCACAGGAAAGATGGCCAAGCTTAGCAACATAATAGGCAAGCGCAGCAACTGGAGTATCCCTTACACGGTGTTTCTGATACTCTTCGTGGCCTTGCCCCTGATTCTGATAATGGCGTACGCCTTTATCGACGAGTCCGGCCGGTTTACACTGGCCAACATCACCCGTTTCTTCGGCGACTCCGATGCCCTGAGCACCTTTGCCGTATCCATAGAGATCGCCATCGAGAACACGCTCATCTGCCTGCTGCTGGGCTATCCGGTGGCGTGGATACTTGCCAACAACAAGTTCAACCGCAGCGGCGTGACCATCATCATCTTCATCCTGCCGATGTGGATAAACGCCCTGATGCGAACCCTGGCCACGGCCGATCTGTTCAATATGCTGGGAATTACCCTGGGCAAGGGCACTCTGCTTTTCGGTATGGTCTATGACTACCTGCCGTTTATGATTTATCCCATCTACAATGTCCTACGCAGGATGGATCCTTCCTACGCCGAGGCTGCCCAGGACCTTGGGGCAAAGCCGGCCAACGTGTTCATGAATGTGACCCTGCCGCTGTCCATGCCCGGCATTACCAGCGGCATCATGATGGTGTTCATGCCCACCGTGAGCACTTTTGCAATCTCCGAGTTCTTGACCAACAACAAGATAAAGCTCTTTGGTACCATAATCCAGGAGAATATCAACTCTTCCATGTGGAACTATGGTGCCGCCCTGTCTTTCATTATGCTGATAATCATTGGTATCTCGACCCTGCTGACAGGCAGTGGGGAAGAGGAGGCACCGGCGGGAGGCGGTCTGATATAGCCCTATGAAAAAACTTTTCGCACGCATATATCTGGGCCTGATACTGCTGCTGCTCTACGCCCCGCTTATCTTCATAGCCGTATCGTCCTTTACGGAGAGCAAGGTGCTTGGCAACTGGACCGGTTTTTCCACCAAGCTTTACAGCAACCTGTTTTCCGGCACGATGCAGGGGGCTGCCGGCTCGCTGATGAATGCCGTGTACAACACGCTGTTCATAGCCCTTATAGCTGCCCTTGCGGCAACCTTGCTCGGAACCCTGGCAGCCATAGGTATCTTTTACTCTCACGGCCGCAGCAAGAACGTCACGATGTTCCTCAACAACATCCCTATGGTCAATCCGGACGTGATCACCGGTGTATCCCTGTTCCTGCTGTTCGTGTTTCTTGGCATTTCGCAGGGTTATGTGTCTGTGATCCTGGCTCATATAACATTCTGCACGCCTTATGTGGTGCTCAATGTGCTGCCCAAGCTGCATCAGATGAGCTCCAATACCTACGAGGCGGCTCTCGATCTGGGCGCCACTCCCGGCCAGGCGCTCTGGAAAGTCATGATTCCGCAGCTGCTGCCCGGAATGATCACCGGCTTCATCCTGTCGTTCACGATGTCTCTCGACGATTTTGCCGTGACCTTCTTCACCCGCGGCACCGTCGGTCTGGAGACCTTGTCGACTTATATCTATACAGATGCCCGCAAAGGCGGTCTTACGCCCGAGCTCAGGCCTCTGATGACCATTATATTTATTGTTGTTTTCGCGTTGCTCGTGTTTATCAACATACGGCAGGAGCGCGCGGCAAAGAAAAAAGCTTTATCAAAGTAAAATGAAAAGATTGTTTTCCTTTGCAGCTTTGGCTGCAATGCTGCTGTTTGCAGGCTGCAAGGCCGACCGCAGCACCGTACTCAAAGTTTACAACTGGTCTGACTACATCGACGAGACCGCCATCGAAGAGTTCGAGAGCTGGTACGAAGAGCAGACAGGGGAGAAGGTCAAGGTTATCTACCAGACCTTTGACATCAACGAGACCATGCTCTCCAAAATAGAGCGCGGCCACGAAGATTTTGATGTGGTATGCCCCTCTGACTACATCATCGAGAGGATGATCCAGAACGACATGCTGCTGCCTCTTGACCGCGATTTCGGCGATACGCCCAATTATATCGACGCCAATCTTTCGCCCTATGTGCGTGCCATGTTCGACAAACTGCAGTGCGGCGGCAAGAATGCCAATGACTACGCTGTGGGCTATATGTGGGGCACCACCGGCATCCTTTACAACGCCAAGTATGTGACCGACGAAGAGGCTTCCAGCTGGGATGTCATCCGCAACCCCAAATTCGCCGATAAAATCTTCATAAAAGACGCTCCCAGAGACGTTTACTCTCAGATAATCCTCTATCTGCACCAGAAAGACATAGAGGAGGGGAGAGTCACTGCCGACGAGCTGATGAACTACACCTGCGAAGAGGATCTGGCTGCTGTTGAGGGCTTTATGAAGCAGGTTAAAGAGCTTGTAGCCGGCTGGGAGGCCGATTTTGGCAAGGATCAGATGACACAGGAGCTCGGCTGGCTCAACCTGACATGGAGCGGTGATGCCGTATGGGCCATCAAAGAAGGTGCAGATGTCGGCGTTGACCTGCGCTATGTATGTCCTAAAGAGGGCTTTACGGTTTGGTTCGACGGCTGGGTAATTCCCAAATATGCCCAGAACGTCAAGGCTGCCAAATACTGGATCAACTTTATGAGCCGTCCGGACATCGTGATCCGCAATGTCGATGTAACAGGCTATGTATCAGCATCCGGCGCTCCCGAGGTTATGGAGGCGTTCATCGAGGAAGACCGCGAGCCCATAGACGTAAGCTATTTCTTCGGACCTGAGGCTACTTCAGTAAAACTCGATCCTGTGCTTTATCCCGACAAGGAAACCATTTCCCGCAGCACAATCGAACATGACTGGGGCGAGCACACCGCCGACCTGGTTTCCATGTGGTCCGGTGTCAAGGGCAATACCATGAACTTCACGACGATCATAATACTTGCAGTCGCTGCTCTGGCAATCATTGCATTGCTGATTGCCCGCATGCGCAAATCGTCGCATTCGACCAAGAAATACAGCGGTAAAAACTCCCGCCGTCGCCGCTAAATGTGCTTGAAAACGCCCTGGCTTCGTGCTTGGGCGTTTTTAACACAATTTATATTATGTAAAATAGAAATTTCAGGAACGCCCCTATGGATGAAAATCTTCAGATAAACACCATGCCGCTCGCCGAGCGGATGCGACCCGCCAGCCTCGACGATTTTGTCGGCCAGCAGCATCTCCTTGGCCCTGGCGCAGTCATCCGCAAGATGATTGAAAGCGGCATTATGTCGTCGTTCATCCTATGGGGTCCTCCTGGCTGCGGCAAGACCACGCTGGCCAGAATCATTGCCCACACGCTCGACCGCGAGTTTTACACGCTCTCTGCCGTGACCAGCGGCGTCAAGGATGTGCGCGACGTCATAGCCAAGGCCTCGTCTGGCCGCATGTTTGCCGTTCACGGGGCGCCGATTCTCTTTATAGACGAGATTCACCGTTTCAACAAATCTCAGCAGGATGCCCTTCTGGGCGCCGTGGAAAGCGGCACCGTGGTGCTCATCGGCGCCACCACAGAGAATCCTTCGTTCGAAGTCATAAGCCCGTTGCTTTCCCGCTGCCGTGTGTATGTATTCAAGTCGCTGGAGGCTAAGGATTTAGACGTGCTGCTGCAGCGCGCTTTGGCTCGGGATGAAGAGCTTAAAAGGCTAAATGTCAAGGTTTTAGAGAAAGAGGCCCTGTTCCGTTTCAGCGGTGGCGACGGCCGCAAGCTGCTCAATATCCTGGAGTTGGTTTGCATGAACCAAATTGCTGCTTCAGAGGTGGTTATAGACAATAAAACCGTCACCGACATACTTCAGGAAAACATTGCTCTCTACGACAAGAACGGTGAGCAGCACTACGATATCATATCTGCCTTTATAAAAAGTATGCGCGGCAGCGACCCCAACGGAGCCATTTATTGGATGGCGCGCATGCTGGCCGGCGGCGAAGATCCGCTCTTTATAGCCCGCCGTATGCTGATTCTGGCCAGCGAAGACGTGGGGCTGGCCAATCCCAACGCGGCCCTTCTGGCGCAGGCATGCTTCGACGCGGTGCATCAGGTCGGCATGCCGGAGGCGCGCATCATCCTGGCCGAAACCTGCATCTATCTGGCCACAAGCCCCAAGAGCAACAGCGCCTATATGGCCATAGATACTGCCTTGGCAGCGGTCCAGAACGGAACTCCCCTCCCCGTCCCGCTGCATCTGCGCAACGCGCCCACGTCGCTCATGAAGGATCTGGGCTATGCCAAGGACTATAAATACGCCCACGACTTCGAGGGGAACTTTGTAAACCAGGAATTCCTGCCCGAGGAACTCTCCGGCACCAAGTTCTACGACCCGGGCGAAAACAGCAAGGAAGCGCCCATACGCGAGCGTATGAAGCGCCTCTGGGGAGATAAATACGATTATTGATTATGGCAAGGAAAAAAGATAAGCCACTGCTTGAGAATGTACTGATAGAAACCGTTGCGGCCGAAGGCAACTGCCTTGCACACATAGACGGCAAGGTTTTGTTTGTGCCGCAGACAGTGCCCGGGGATGTGGTGGATGTGCAGGTTACCCGCGTGCGCAAGGGATATATGGAAGGTTACCTTAAGCGAATCGTTTCCCCATCCCCTTCCCGCCTGCAGCCCGTTTGCCAGCACTACGGCGACTGCGGTGGCTGCAAGTGGCAGATACTCCCCTATCAGATGCAGCTTGCCGCCAAACAGCAGCAGGTGGTGGATCAGCTCACTCGCATCGGCCATCTCCAGTTGCCGGAAATATCTCCCATACTGGGTAGCGAAAAAATATATTTTTATAGAAATAAACTGGAATTCACCTTCTCTTCCCGCCGCTGGCTGCTGCGCGGAGAAGATCCGGAGGCCGTTTCGGCCGATGACCGCTGCGGTCTGGGCTTTCACGTGGGCGGAATGTTCGACAAGGTGCTGGATATCCAGTATTGCCACCTGCAGGACGAGCCGTCCAACGCCATCCGCAATTTTGTGCGCAGTTATGCCCGGCAGCACGGCCTGTCGTTCTTTGACCTGCGCGAGCAGACTGGGCTTATGCGCACCGTCATCGTGCGCACGGCATCGACCTCAGAGCTTATGCTTACCGTGGTGTTCGGGCCGGAAGCACTGGCGCAGTCGCTTGTCCCTGCAGATGCCGGCGACCCCATTGCAGCCTCTGCTGCAACTCTCCTTCCCTCTTCTGCAGCGGCTTTATTGCTCGATGCTTTAGTGAAAGAGTTTCCGCAGATCACATCTCTGAACTATGTGATTAACAGCAAGAAGAATGACTCTATAAACGATCTCGAGACCCACGTTTGGCATGGTCGCGACTGCATCTATGAGCAGATGGAGAATCTCCGCTTCAAGATCGGTCCCAAGTCGTTCTATCAGACCAATAGCGCCCAGGCATATCGCCTGTACAGCGTTGTGCGTAGTTTTGCTAAAGATGAGCGCGGCTTGTCTTCTGATAAAAAATATGTTACGGTTCCGGATAATCCTGTTATCTACGACTTGTACACCGGCACCGGTACCATTGCGCTCTTTTTGTCCGGCATAGCTTCCAAGGTTGTCGGTATCGAGTATGTTCCGGAAGCTATAGAAGATGCCCGGAGCAACGCAAAGTTGAATAATGTAAATAACACGGTGTTTTATGCCGGTGATATGAAAGATATTTTAAATCCTTCTTTCATACAGGCAAATGGTAGGCCATCTACAGTTATACTTGATCCACCGCGCGCCGGTATCCACCCCGATGTTGCCAAAGTGTTGCTGGACGCTGCACCGGCGCGTATAGTCTATGTGAGCTGCAATCCGGCCTCGCAGGCCAGGGATCTTGAGGCCTTTGCCGGCGACTATGATATACTGGCCGTTCAGCCCGTGGATATGTTCCCGCAGACTCACCACGTGGAGAATGTGGTTTTCATGGCCAGAAAGGCGTAGTTTTTATTCATTACGATTATGTTACAAGACCTAAATAACAATACGATATGTGCTCCGGCCACGGTTGCCGGACAAGGGGCTGTCGCCGTGATCAGAGTCAGCGGCGCCGAGGCCCTGGACATTGTTTCCAAGATATTCGTCTCCCCCAAGGGCCGCAAGCTGGCAGACATGAAGGGCTATACCATGTGCTTCGGGTCAATAATGAAGGGTGTCGGAGAAGTTTTGGACGATGTGGTGCTGTCGGTCTATCGGGCGCCGCATTCATATACAGGAGAGGATATGGTGGAGATATCATCCCATGCCTCGCCTTATATCGTAGCTGAGATTTTGGACCTGCTGGTGCTGTATGGCTGCCGATATGCCGAACCCGGGGAATTCACTAAGCGCGCATTTCTTAATGGCAAAATGGACCTTGCTCAGGCAGAGGCTGTTGCCGATGTTATCGCAAGTGAAACAGAAGCTGCGCACAGAATCGCGCTTAAACAACTTAAGGGTGGTTTTTCGCAGGAACTTGCCCTTATGCGGCGCCAGATGCTCAAACTGGTATCCCTGATGGAACTGGAGCTGGATTTCAGCGAAGAGGACGTCCAGTTCGCCGACCGCACCCAACTGAAAGACCTGCTCAAAGCTACAACCGACCATATCGCCGGACTTGTTTCAAGTTTCAAGGTAGGTAATGCCATTAAAAACGGTGTACCAGTGGCAATTGTCGGTGCAACAAATACCGGTAAAAGCACCTTGTTGAACGCCCTTTTGGGAGAGGACAGGGCCATAGTTTCTTCGATTGCCGGCACCACGCGCGACACAATCGAAGACACCATGAATGTCGGCGGAATACTCTTCCGCTTTATCGATACTGCGGGTATCCGCCGTACGATGGAGACAATAGAAATAGCCGGCATAGAAAGAACCTACTTTAAACTCAAGCAGGCCTCGGTGGTCATGCTTGTTCTCGACTACACGCGTCAAGACGACTTTGAAGACGCTCTCAAGACCGTAAGTTCCAATATCAATAGCGCCGAGCAAAGCCTTATAATACTGCTTAATAAAATAGACGAAAAACCCGTTGCGGTCACCAGCCTGTTCGAGGGCCGCGACCCGGAATCCATCACTCCGGAAGAGAATATAGACAAAGTGTGCGACGTTGTTTCCGACCTGGCTGGCGCACTTGGCCTCTCCCCTGTTGCCATACTCCCCATCTCGGCCAAAAACCAGACCGGCCTGGACGAATTGCGCACCGTGCTGGTATCGTCCCAGAGCGTCGTGAACGTGAGCACCGAATCCGTGCTGGTCTCCAACCGCAGGCACTTCATCGCCCTCAAAGAAGCCTACGAATCCCTGCTCAAGGCCAGTGTCTCCCTAACCGAAAACCAGCCCACCGACCTCGTGACCCAAGACATCCGCGACGCCCTCTACAGCCTCGGCTCCATCGTCGGCGAAGTCTCCACCGATGAAGTCCTCGACTCGATATTCAAGAATTTTTGCATCGGCAAGTAAAT
>CACXHG010000068.1 GCA_902767355.1 uncultured Bacteroidia bacterium | reverse complement strand
TAGCCTATCTCAAATCTTTTGTGGCACACCAGTCCATATCGTTATAATCGTCGTTTTCGCCGCACATGCCCCAGATAAAGGTGTAGTTACGGGTAGCGCAGGCGCTGTGGATGCTCCACTGGGGCGAGATCACCGCCTGCTCGTTGTGCATCCAGATATGGCGGGTCTGCTGGGGCTCGCCCATGAAGTGGCACACGGCGGCATCGTCGGGCACCTCAAAATAGAAATACACCTCCATGCGGCGGTCGTGCGTGTGGGCCGGCATGGTGTTCCAGGTGCTGCCCGGAGCAAGCTCGGTCATACCCATCTGCAGCTGGCAGCACGGCACTACTTCCTTGACCAGCAGGCGGTTGATGGTGCGCTCGTTGCTCTCTTCGAGACTTCCCAGGTGCATCACCACGGCGTCCTTCTTGATCACCTGCTTTACGCCGGTCTCCTTATGGGACGTCGCGCTGCAGAAATAGAAGTGCGCGGGGTGTGCGGCATCAACGCTCTTGAAGGTCACATGGCGGTTGCCGCGGCCCACATAGAGCGCCTCCTTGAAGGGAATACGGTAGGACTCATCCCCCACCTGGACTATGCCCTCGCCGCCGACATTGATGATGCCCAGCTCGCGGCGCTGGGTAAAGAAGTCGGCGCGCAGAATCTCGGGAGCGCTGAGCAGCAAATCTTCCTTTACCGGCACCGCGCCGCCGCAGATTATGCGGTCGAACATAGAGTAAACCATGTTTATTTCGTCGGCAACCATCAAGTTCTCTACGAGATACTCCTGACGCAGCCGCTCGGTATCATAATGCTTGGCGTCCACATTGCTCGACGCCTGACGTACTGTACAATTAAGTTTCATGTGTTATTTCGGTTGTTTACCAATATAAGCAAGTATGCCGCCATCAACATAAAGGATGTGGCCGTTCACGGCGTCGGAGGCCTTAGAGGCCAGGAACACCGCCGGCCCGGCCAGTTCGTCTGGATCGAGCCAGCGCCCGGCGGGCGTCTTGGCGCAGATAAAGCTGTCGAAAGGGTGACGGCTGCCGTCGGCCTGCCTCTCCCGAAGCGGAGCGGTCTGCGGAGTGGCTATATAGCCGGGGCCCAGGCCGTTGCACTGGATGTTATATTCACCATACTCAGAGCAGATGTTGCGGGTGAGCATCTTCAGGCCACCCTTGGCGGCGGCGTAGGCGCTCACCGTCTCGCGGCCCAGCTCGCTCATCATGGAGCAGATGTTTATGATCTTGCCTTCGCGGCGCTCCATCATCTCCGGCACCACGGCCGCAGAGCAGATGTACGGACCCACCAGGTCCACGTCAATCACCCGCTGGAACTCCTCACGCTTCATCTCGTGCATGGGGATGCGCTTGATGATGCCGGCGTTGTTGACCAGAATGTGGATGGGACCCACCTCGGCGTGAATCTTTTCTACCAGCGCCTTTACGGCCACTTCGTCGGTCACGTCGCACACGTAGCCGTGCACATTGCTGATGCCCGCCTCGCGGTAGGCTTCCAGACCCTTGAGCATGGAGGCCTCGTTGCTGGTGTTGAAAATGATATTGTCTATGCCGGCCTCGACGAATGCCTTGGCAATGGCAAAGCCGATGCCGTAGGCGGCTCCGGTGATCCAGGCGTTGCGCCCTTTAAGAGAAAAAAGACTGTCCATTCTATTGCTTCATTACTAATTCAAACCACTCCTGCGCAGTCTTGATGTCGCCTTTGGACCAGCAGGAACCTATCTTGTAATTGATTTCCTCGCCGCTTTCCACCGCCTTGAGCAGCAAAGCGTGCGAGCGGTCGGTGGTATAGCATATCATCTGGGTGGTGGGCATCACCACAGCTACGCCTATCTTGCCGTCCTCGGGCTCGACCCCCTGGTCGGAGGCCTTCTCCCAGATGGCATAACGGTCGGCCTGCGGAAACTCCTGCTCGATAGTCCCCTGGCTTTCGTGGCGGTTGATACCGACACCCACCACCAGGGCATCTGTCCCGGAGAAGGTATATACATCCCTCACATCCAGGAAATAAGTGTCGGGCACCACAGTGACCGTCTTGCGCATCTTGACCTTGATGCCCTCGGCGGCCTCCCACTCGGGATAGCGGAGGGTGAATTCTATCGTATCCTGGCTGCGCCGGCGTATCTCGCTCTCGCGATAGTTGGTTGCGGGATAGCACAGACGGCCGTCGATAAACGGAGCCGAAGCGCCGCCGCCCAGCGACACGGCCACCTTGTAGCAGTCCTTGCCGCCGTGGTCGTGGTGATAGTATTCAGGGTCGCTCTGAGCGGCCTTGTACCACTCGTCTGCCACCAGTTTTCCGGGCATCTTGACCCAGATATCCAGACCCGGCGAGGTGGGATTGCCCTCCAGCGCCTTGCCATAGAAACGGCCGGCTATCAGATTGTTCTCGAACACAAAGTCGTCGGCCCTCTCGGGCACGGCGCGAGCCATTACCCTGTCCTCGGGCGCACGCTCGCAGCCCAGCGCAAACAGCAGGACAAAGCTCAGCAGAAGAATTGCTTTTTTCATTTTATTATGATGGGTTTATACTTGGGCACGAGGGTCTTCATCAGCACCCACGCCAGCAGATAGGCGATTCCGCAGAAGCAGAATATCACGAAATAGCCAGCGGGCTTGCCTGTGAAGCCCAGGAATCGGAAGGCCTCGCCAGCCTGCTCGGCATAGGTAAACAGGTTGCCGGCAACCTTCTGGATAATCATGGAGCCCACGCCGCCTGCCATGGCGCCTATGCCGGTGATGGTCGCGATGGTGCTCTTGGGGAACATGTCGCCCACCGTAGAGAAAAGGTTGGCGCTCCAGGCCTGATGGCCGGCCGCAGCCAGGCCAATCAGCACCGCGGGCCACCATGGCGAGTTGAAGTGCACGCCCAGAGGCTGTGCAAACAGGGCTGCCAGCGGGAAGAAGGCGAAGATGAGCATCGCCAGCATGCGGCCGGCATAAGGATTCATACCCTTCTTGTCCACAAATATCTTGGGCAGATAGCCGCCGCCGATAGACACCACCGTCACAATCAGATAGAGCGTGAAAATCAGCGCCTGGCCCAGACCGCTGGTGGCGGGGGCGTTGAACTGGTTGCTGAAGTAGCTCGGCGCCCAGAACAGAAAGAACCACCACACGCCGTCGGTGAAAAACTTGCCCACGATAAAGGCCCAGGTCTGGCGGTACTTGAAGCACTGCAGGAAGGGAATACTCTTCTCTTTGGCGGCAGCTTCGGCCGCAGCGGCCTTCTCGGCGGCCTCTTCGGCATCGTCCTGATGGATATATTCCAGCTCGGCGGCATTGACCCGCTTGCTCTGCTCGGGCTTGTCATACATAAAGGCCCAGAAGAACATCCAGATAAAGCCCAGGCCGCCGATAATGATGAAGGCCATCTCCCAGCCGAGTTTCATGGCCAGCGGCGGGATAACCAGCGGGGCTGCCAGAGCACCCACAGAAGCGCCGGCATTGAAGATGCTGGTGGCGAAGGCACGGTCTTTCTTGGGGAAATACTCGGCCGTCACCTTGATCGCGGCAGGGAAGTTGCCGGCCTCTCCCAGGGCGAGGATGCCGCGGCACAGCAGGAAGAGATATACCGATGTGGTGGACACGGCCAGCGCAATCTTGCTGCCGGCTTCTACCGCGCGCATGGCAGCCACGCTGTCCAGACCGGCGATGTGGGCGGTGGCCCAGCCGGTGGCGGCATGCAGGCAGGCACCTGCGCTCCAGACGCCAATGGCAATCAGATAACCCTT
The DNA here is from genome assembly GCA_902767355.1 of uncultured Bacteroidia bacterium. Classification (GTDB taxonomy): domain Bacteria; phylum Bacteroidota; class Bacteroidia; order Bacteroidales; family UBA932; genus Equibacterium. The sequence goes on along the minus strand of CACXHG010000068.1, from coordinate 919 downwards.
CTTGGTGCCCATCCAGTCCACAAACTTGCCTGCAAACAGGCAGCAGATGGCATAGAAGATGGAGAAGAAGCTGGTGATGGTGCCGTAGTTGGCATCGGTCCAATGGAATTCAGGCTTGATAAACTCCTCGTAGGTGAGCGAGAGAACCTGTCGGTCCAGGTAGTTGACGGTGGTGGCCACGAACAGCAGGCTGCAGATCCACCAGCGCCAGTTGGTCATAAGCTTTTTCTGGGTTGACATATCTTAAGCTGTTTAGATTATGCTCTTCACTGCGGCGCGCATGCCTTCTTTCTGGATGAGCGCCAGATCGGCGGTGAGCAGCTCCGTCAGGCCGGGGATGGAGTTGAGGTCTTCGCCCCAGATGAATTCGTCTGCCAGCACTCCCTTCGCCACGGCGGCCACATCGCCGGTCGCCCACAGTTGTTTGAGCAAATTTACGATTTTCTCGTCATCATTCGGAATTATTTCGTCTTCGCCGCGTTTGCCGCCCTTGTAGTAGGTGCAGATGGCCGCCAGGCCCAGCACTATGCCCTGCGGCAGGGTGCCCTTGCGCTCCAGATATGTCTTGAGGCCTGGCAGGTCGCGGGTCTTGAATTTGGGGAAGGAGTTGAGCATGATGCTGGTCACAAAGTGCTTCACGTAGGGGTTGCGGAAGCGCTCCATCACGTCGTCGGCAAATTTAACCAGCTCTTCGCGGGGCAGGTTGAGGGTCGGAAGCAGCTCTTCGTACATCACCTTGTGCACGAACTTGCCTATTTCGGGATCCTCGCAGCACTCCTTCACGGTGTTCAGGCCGCTCAGGTAGCCCACGGGGCTGAGCACGGTGTGGGGGCCGTTGAGCAGGGTCACCTTGCGCTCGTGGTAGGGAGCCTCGCTGGGCACGAAAAGCACGTTCAGGCCGGCCTTGTCGGCAGGGAAC
>CACXHG010000067.1 GCA_902767355.1 uncultured Bacteroidia bacterium | reverse complement strand
TCGAAAATGAAGGTGCGGCGCAGCGTGCCCATCACAGTCTTGCCGTACATCTTCTTCTCGCCCCAGGCGCCAAAGTCCTGCAGCATTTGGGTGGATGTGTCGGCCAGCAGGCGGAACGGCAGCTCGTATTTGGCGCGGAAGCCGCTGTGGCTCCTGGAAGAGTCCTTGCTCACGCCCACAACATTATAACCTGCGGCAGTCAGAGCCGCATAATTGTCGCGGAAAGAGCAGGCCTCGGACGTGCAGCCGGAAGTGTTGTCCTTGGGGTAAAAATAGATTATGGTCTTGCGGCCATTGCCGATAAATTCTTCTGAACTGACCATATTGCCATCCTGGTCCATAACCGAGAAAGACGGCATTTTATCTCCGATCTTAAGCATATTGTTTTGTGGTTTGATTGCCTTACAAAGATAATCTTAATACAGAATAATTTGCTACTTTCGCGATATGAAAGTACTTCTTATAAACGGGAGCCCCCGGCAAAAGGGCAACACCTCCATAGCTCTTGCAGAGATTGCGAACACCCTTTCCCAGGAAGGGATCGAGACCCGGACGGTCTGGATCGGAAACAAGCCGGTCCGTGGCTGCATTGCCTGCAACCGTTGCCGCGAAAATGCCGGCGCCTGCGCCTTTGACGACGACGTCTGCAATTCCATAAGTGCCCTCTTCGCAGAGGCCGACGCCCTGATAGTCGGCTCGCCAGTGTATTACGGCCAGCCCAACGGGGCGCTGCTGGCCATCCTACAGCGGGCATTCTACTCCAACGGCAACGACATCGCAGGAAAGCCGGCCGCTGCCGTGGCCGTGTGCCGACGCGGCGGCGCTTCCGCAGCCTTCGAAACGCTCAACCTCCCCTTCCAGATGCTCAACATGCCGGTGGTGACGTCACAGTATTGGAATATAGTCTATGGCCGTGAAGCCGGCCAGGCAGCGTTAGATGCCGAGGGACTGCAGACAATGCGCGCCCTTGCCCACAATATGGCCTGGATGCTCAAGTCCACAAAGGGCCAGTGTGCACCTGGCCGCGGCAGCGAAGAGTGGGCCCCGATGCACTTTATCAGATAGCTAGCGTATCTCCTTGCCGAATGGGAAAATAGAGCTGATAGCCATCTTCAGATGCTGCAGGCCCCAGGGTATGCCCACGATGGTGACAAAGAACAGCAGGCCGCAGACAAGATGCAGCAGCGCGACCTCCCACCAGCCGCACAGGACCCATATAAGATTCATCACCACCGAAAGGCAGCCCGGCTCGCCGGGCGCGTTCACCAGTTCGTGCCCGAAAGGCCAGAGCGCATACGTGCCCAGCTTGAACAGCTGCACGCCAAACGGAATGCCGATGATGGTAATGCACATCAGCAAGCCCACCAGATAATAAATCAGGGCTATCACAATTCCCCCAAAAACCAGCCAAAGGATATTTCCAAGAGTTTTCATATCGTAAAGGTAAAAAAATAATCGGCGAATCACTTATGCTGCATTTATCTCTTCCATAACCCTATCTGAAAGGTGAAACCATATCCAGGACATCGTCCACGGTCAGACTGAATGAGCGGTCAGTCCCATCCAGAATAGCATCTGAAAGTTCTTTCTTCGTCTCATGAAGGCGCAGTATCTTCTCTTCTATCGTGTGCTGCGCCACAAGCCTGATCACCGTGACAGCCCGCTGCTGGGCCTTCTCTGCCCATGCCGGGATGTCAAAATTATCCAGTGCGATGCCGACAAGTTCAAAATACACAGCCGGGCTACCCTGCCGGCCTTTGTGTACTTCGTATGGTCAAGAAGTGCAAGCTTTTGCATGGCGGAGGCATACTTGGCGCCATACAGCTGTTTCAAAGCAAAATTCCCCGGGGTATCCCCCAAATATGCCATCAGGCAGAGCAGCTTGATCTGCTCCAAATCCAGCCCGGGAAAGGCCGCCAGTACTTTGTCGTGTATGTCGTTCTCTTTATCCATTATGGCAAAAATATCCCTCTACTGTGCAAATTTCTTACACAGCAGGAAGTCTTATCCTTTCATCTATATACCGGAACTACGTAATTTTATTCCCTGCACAAAATAAGCAGCCGTCTCTGCCAAACCTTGGCATCCTCGCACCCTACCTTTGACGGCATCACACTGATCATGTGCCAGGCGGCATCGGCAATGATTGTATATTTAATCCTAACCTCATACTCTAAAACACTATTATATGACACTTTACGATCTTGTTCAAATGTACGAGTTTGTTGACATTGAGCCATATCTTTTTAAACATTATAGTGATATGTGTGAGGACGATGAAATTAATCGCAGAGAATCATATATTGAGTCCTTCCTGAGAAATCATTACAAGGCCAAGGAACTACTGGATGAGTTGAAGAGGATGCCCCCAGGGTATGACTCTGGAGAACCAATTGATTTGAGTACATATTGTGATTTCTATGACTATATGGACGAGCCGTGGGATGAGACAATCGCCAGGAAACTAATTGTTAATCCCAAGTTCAGCTATGAAGAAGTGTTGGCTGCCTTTATCGACGACTGTAAAGAATGGCCTGATTACGGGGGTGATTATCTTACAACGCCCAATAAGTATGAATTAAAAGCGATAGCTACTCACAATAAAGAACTTTTTAAT
>CACXHG010000066.1 GCA_902767355.1 uncultured Bacteroidia bacterium | reverse complement strand
CTGGCTCTGGGTCATCGACTCCGAGTCCCACAAGTTCTTTGCACTCACGGGCGATGCCGAGCAGTTGCTGGGTGCATACGCCCTCAAGACCAAATCCAACGAAGAGGGCATCTGCGTGGACCACAAGAACAATTGCGTGTGGGTGGCCGACGACTACGGCTCCACCTCATACATCTACAAATACGATATGACCGGCCTCGACGATTTCATCAAATAAACTACTGGAGCATATTGGCTTTAAATTTATCAATATCGGCCTGCGAGATGCCTATCTCCAGCAGATATTTGTTGACACCTTCCTGGAAAGAACCTTCCCCGGCATAGCCCCAAATAACATTGGCGGCGCCGTCATAGTCTGCCAGGCGGGTCATCTTTGTCTTTTCGCCATCCGAAGTGGCATAGCCGTGAGGCGCGAACTGGGTGAGCTCATATTCCTTGGAGATGTCGCCTTCGGGTACACCCAGGATACCAAGCGTCAGCATGGCAACGGTCCCGGTGCGGTCCCTGCCCAGCGAGCAGTGGAAGTAAACGGGCTTGTCCTGATCGACACAGTCCATAATGAACTGCATGCACTGGCGGGTCTTCGCCTTGTCTTTCTGAAGCATCTGGGAGTAACCCTCCTCTATCACAGGAGCGCAGAACGCATAGTCATCCACGATACCCTTGAGCGTGCTCTCGCTGAGGACGTCGCTGTGCCCGCGAAGGTCCAGCTGGGCCTTGATGCCCTCGGTCTTGATTGCATTCTTGCCGCTCTTGCCCAGATAAGAAGCCTCCAGACGGCCGCCGCGATATACCTTGCGGTATTTCACGGTTTTGCCGTCTTCCGTCTTCCAGCCGCCAAGGTCGCGGCAGTTGCGGATGCGGGTGCGGAAGAACAGCTGATGCACCTTGCCAGTGGTGCGGAATGAGCCCTGCGTGAGCACCTTGCTCCCGGCTTTGGCCTCATAGGTATATTCGGTGTTGGGCAGCAGGTTGGAGATGTCCACATAACCGGCATCCGCACTTGCGCTGTAAGTCCAGACGCGGGTCGGCTCTGTGAGAGTTACGGTCACATCTTCGGTCGATGAAGTCGGAGTCCATCTGATGGAATACTCGCTGGGACGGTCGCTGTTGCCGGGGCATACCTGCACATTATTGTCTGCCGCCCAGGTCAGCAGCTGGGTAGAAGTATAGTCGTGAGTTGCATAATTGACATCCGTGAGGAATTTCTCCACATCTGCATTGCAGGCCACTACCACGTCGCCGTTTTTGACTTCCGGCGCAGCATCGGCATAGAGGTCGGGATCTGGCTCTACATAGGCTTCCGTGACAGTCACGCTGATGCTCGCCTCCGCCGCAGTGAAAAGGTCTTGGACCGCCTCCACTTTCATTACGATGGAAGTGCTGCCGGCTTTGACGCCCGTCACCTCGCCGGTGGCCGAAACCGTGGCGACGGATGCATCGGAAGATGTATAGGCAATAGTCGCCGAAGAGTTGGTAACGGCATTGATCTGAACAGTCTTACCCTCTTCTACCGTCACGTCGCCGGCCGTGATTGTGGCAGCGGTGGGCTCCACAGGCTCAGGTTTCGGTTTTACGCACGAAACGACACACGGCAGCAAGAAGGCCAGAAACAGAATTCTAAATCTCATAGTTGTATAAAATTAATGATTAATGATTTCCACGTACCAACAAAGATAATGAAGATATATTTCATTTCAGGTGATTGAAACCAAAAAAGAAGTACAAAAACGTTTCGTTTAGTTTCGAACGGCTGGCAATTGTATCGCGAATGATTTACTTTTGTAAGTATGAAAAGAAAACTGCTTCACACACTATCCTTTATAACCGCATTTATACTTGCGGTTTACGCTTGCAACAAACCAAGCCCGGAGGTTCCTGACACTCCGGATATTCCGGATACGCCAGAAGTTCCGTCTGTCCCCGACACCCCGGACCAACCGGAACCCGCCGAGCTGAAGGATTTGAATCTCAGCGTGCCCGTCACGGAAAACTGGATTTTCAAGGATAAGCCTTCCATCACATTTCAAATAGAAAACCCCAACGATGTGGCAGTAACGGCGCACATCATGATGATGCTCAGCTCCGATCTGAAAGTTACGGGCGAAACCGTCGAGCAGGACGCAGAAATCCCCGCCAAGAGCACCCAGAGTATTGTCGTGACCACTTCCGGCAAGCTGGATCCCGGCTTCTACCGCGCCAGATGTTTTGTCAACAAACGCACCGCCAGGATATTCTTTTTCGGCATCAATCCCACCGAGATAGTGTCCGCGCCCGACATGCAGCCCGATTTCGACGAGTTCTGGGCAACTGCCAAGGCGCAGCTGGCGGCAATCGACATGGAGCCCCGGCTCACGGAGATTCCGTCCAAGAGCAACGCCTCCTGCAAAGTGTACATGGTGGAGATCAATTCTGTGCCCGACGGCCTGGAGGGCGATCCGGTAGTGGTGCGCGGGTATTACCTGGAGCCGCAGGACGGCCAGCCCCACCCCGTGATTATGCACTTCTATGGCTACGACAGCCAGAATCCGGGCAAACTCTCCTGCCCCTCCGGAGGCAACGGCCAGTTTGCAGAGTTCTATCTATCCCACCGCGGGCAGTACATAAACAACCGTACTGCCGACAAACGCGAGAGCGACGGGCACGGCGATTTTGTGAACACCTACGGCGACTGGTTTGCCTTCAACTTCGGCAATCGGGACGGCTATTACTACCGCGGGGCCTTTATGGACTGCGTCCAGGCCGTGCGCTTTATGGCCGGCAGGCCCAGCAGCGACATCAGCAATCTGTTTGCAGAAGGCTCCAGCCAGGGCGGCGCCCTGTGCTATGCCGCCGCGGCCCTGAGCGACTATCCATTCACGGCCATCGCTCCCAACGTCGCATTCCTGGGTGACTATCCCGACTATTTCAAGATCGTATCCTGGCCCGGCGACGTGGCCAAGAAGAACCGGGGCTCCATGACGGACGAGCAGATGTACGCCTTCCTGTCGTATTTCGACACGAAGAATCTGGCCACGCGCATCTCCTGCGCCGTTTATGCCACCAGCGGCCTGCAGGACGGCACTTGCCCCCCGCACACCAACCTCGCACCCTACAACAACCTGCTCAGCACCGACAAGGAGATGCATTTCTATCCGGAAATGCAGCACGCCTACCCGCCCAGCTGGAACAGCGACATAATGAAATTCTTCAAAGCCCGCATCAAATAACAACCCAAGCGCTATGAAATCAAAAGCAATCCTGGCTGCCGCTGCACTGGTGCTGCTGGTCAGCTGCAAACCCAAGGCAGACGATGGGCAAGAGGCTCTGCTGCAATATTATACTACCGACAGGACCTACGATATCGCCCCCCTGGCGCCCGCTGACCAAGACGCCGAAATCCGAAACGTAATCCTTATGATAGGCGACGGCATGGGCCTGGAGCAGGTCAGCTGCGCCTGGGTGCTCAACAAGGGCAAACTCAATCTGGACAATATGACCTCTGTGGGGCTTTCGCGCACCTGGAGCGCCAGCGACCTGATAACCGATTCCGGCGCCGGCGGCACGGCTCTGGCTTCCGGGCAGAAGACCGCCAACAGCCACATCGGCACCGACCCGGACGGCAAACCGCTGTACTCCATGCTGGACAAGGCCCGCCGCCTGGGCAAGAAAACCGGCGTGGTGACCGTCTGCCATCTGGCCGACGCCACTCCGGCCGACTTCTGCTGCCACGACGAAGACCGCTATCATTTTGACCCCATCATCGCCGGCTATGCAGAGTGCGGGGTAGATTATATCGCCGGCGGCGGCCGCGACTATTTCGGTCCCAAGCGCAAGGACGGCCGCGACATCGTGGCCGAAATGAAGGCCAAAGGCTACAACTATGCCACTACGGAAGAAGAACTTATGGCGGCACCGCTGCCGCTGCTGGGCCTGATGTCCGACGACAACCTGCCCGTTGCGGCCGAGCGCGGAGAGATGTTCCGCACTATGACATCCCGCGCCCTGGACCTCCTTTCACAAGCATCCGGCGATAAGGGCTTTGCCTTGATGATAGAAGGTTCCTGCATAGACGACTGGCTGCACGGCAATGACATAGGCAAAGCCATGGAAGAGCTGCTGGACTTTGACCGCACCATAGGCGACGTGCTCGCCTGGGCAGCCGCAGACGGCCACACGCTGGTAGTAGTCACCGCCGACCACGCCACCGGCGCCCTGACACTCCAGGACGGCAATCTTGAAGAGGGCCGCATCGGCGTGGCCTTCGGCAATGAGAGCCACAACGGCATAGCCGTGCCCGTATATGCCTGGGGCCCGGGCTCCGAAGTCTTCACAGGCATAAAGGAGAACGCCGATTGGGGACAGTTGATATCATCGTTCATAAAATAGTCACATTATGGCAGAGAAGAAACACAACTGGCTGCTGTACGCCCTCATCACCATGCTCACCTGGGGCATCTGGATGACTTTCTCCGACCCCACCCTGGGCGATATTTATCTTGGCATCCCCAAGTCCTTCCCTTCGGAAATGGTCTATGTCGTATGGGCCCTGAGCATGATTCCCCCGGCCATCTTCGCCCTGTGCAACATCAAGTGGAAACTGGACGTGCGGCCCAAGTCGGTCGCGCTCAGCATGGGCGTAGGACTCCTCGGTGCAGGCGGACAGTTGGTGCTGTTCCTGGCACTCAAATACGCGCCTTCCTACCTGGTGATGCCCATGATTTCGGTGGCGCCCATCGTCACGGTGCTGCTATCGGCCACCATCCTCAAGGAAAAGGTCTCCAAACTGGGCATTATCGGCATCATCCTGGCCTTTGTGGCCATCATCTGCTTTGCCATTCCTTCTGACAAGGAAGGTGCCGTGAGCAGTTGGATATGGATTCTGCTGGCGGCGGTCGTTTTCATCTGCTGGGGCATACAGGCCTTTGTGATGAAGCTGGCCAACAATCACACTCCCGACGCAGAGAGCGTGTTCGTGTATATGGCCATCGCGGCCGTTGTGCTCATCCCGGTGGCATTCCTGCTCAAATCTCCTTCGACCCTTGCAGAGTATGGCTGGGGAACAGCCGCCAAGGTCTTTGGAGTGCAGATACTCAACGCCATAGGCGCTTTCACCCTGGTCTATGCCAACCGCTATGGCAAGGCCATGGTCATAGCTCCGCTGGCCGATGCCTGCTCGCCCGTGATCTGCTGCCTGCTGTCCATCGTGCTGCTGGCCGTGGCCGGATTGGATGCTATGCCGTCCATTTGGCAGATCGCCGGCATGGTGGCGGCCATCAGCTGCGTGTTCATCTTCAGCAGGGAATAGCTGCGTCTCCAGGCTTGCAATCGCTGCGGGTTTGTGCTATCTTTGTAGGACAAACCCGCATTGCCATGAAAAGATATCTGCTTTCTGCAGTTGCACTCTGCCTCATTGCTGCCGGATGTACCGGCAAAAAAGCCGTTCCCGAACTCAACTACGAAGCGCTCAACGCGCAGGCCCTTCAGGAATACCTGCAGCCCATCCGGGCGGGCGTACGCGGCCAGACACCGTTCTGGAATGGCTACGCGACCAAGTATATCTACGCCCCGGTGTTCGATTTCGACGACGTAGAGGGCGCAGCCAAATACCAATACACCATTTTGGCCCGGGGGCAGAAGTTTGTCTTCAAAGACGAAAATCCCCGCGCCGCGCTGTCGCCGGTATGGAATCAGATACCAGTCGGGCCGGTGGAGCTCCGCCTGACGGCCATGGACGCCGCCGGCAAGATCCTGGGCCAGGACCAGACGCGCACTTTCGAAAAGGACAACCCCTTCTGCGGGCCCTACGACCCGGCACCCAGAGGCTATCGCGAAGCTGCCATCAGCGCTGCAAAAGCCCTGCACGACAGCCCTATAGGTCAGAGCTGGGCCAAGCCGGGCAAACCCGACACCACCTACTTCTACAATTGCTACGCCTGCAAGATATGGAGCGGCATCGCCCAGACTGAATGTTTCCTTGCCCGCGAGGTCCCCGAGTATCACGACGCAGCCCTCAAGATAGCCCGCAACGCCTGCGACGGCCTCATCAGTTTTGCCCAGCCGGCCGGTGCGCCGCTGGCCTTCTTCCCTCCCACATACTACTACGGCGACAACTGGGAGGCCAAATCCAGCGTGCTTCGCTTCAACAAAGGCAAGACGATGTTCCTGGAGGCCACTTATGCCGCCAACGCCTTGCTGGACCTCTATGACCTCACTAAAGAGCAGAAATACTTTGATCACGCCGTTGGCATCGCCAAGACCTATCAGAGGCTTCAGGCCGAAGACGGATCCTGGCCCGTGAAGGTCATCTGGGAGACTGCCGAGCCGGTGAATAACGCCCGTTGCCTGCCCGCCGACATCCTTATGCTGGCAAACCGGCTGAAGGCGCAATACGGCGTCAGCGGGTTCGAAGAGATGGTGGAAAAGGGCGATAAATGGATGTGGGACAATACCATCTCTGAGTTCAACTTTGACGGTCAGTTCGAGGATGTCCCCATCGAAGATAAAGTCCCCTACCAGAATCTGACCCACTGCACCGCCGGCGACTGCCTGGAGTATCTCATGACCAAGCCCGCACAAAGTGAGCGCGACGTGCAAGTCTGCACCGAAATCGCCCGTTGGACAGAGGACCAGTTTACCCGCTGGCACTCCGCCATAGAAAAGGATGCCGATGCGCTCAGCGCCACCGAGGGCGTGTTCACCTCGCCTTTCGTCTTCGAGCAGTACTCCTGGAAGAATCCCGTTGATGCCAGCATTGCCAAAGTGGCCAACAACTGGATGCATGTCTATCGCAAGACCGGGGACCCGCTCGCGCTTGCAAAGGCCAAGGCCCTCGTGGACACCCTCATCAAGCTCCAGGACCCCGAAACCGGCACGATGCCCACCATACCCGACAGCGAAACCCTGTATTCGCCGGACGACATCTGGGCCAACTGCGCCTACTACAGTATATGCACCCTGATGAGGATGGCCGACATCTATGAGTAAGCATGGCTTGTTTGCGGCCCTGGCCGCCTCTCTGCTGATATCTGCCTGCCGCCCGGCCGCGGTCAGGGTCAGCGATCCCGCCCGCCACGGCATGGATCCGGCTTCGCTGGCGCGCATTGACACATCCATCGCCAATTGCATTGCCGAAGGCAATATTCCCGGCGCCGTGGTGGCCGTAGTCAGGGATGACGCCCTGGTCTTCTTAAAAGCCTATGGCCATAAGTCTTTCGTGCCCGACACCCTGCCGATGACAGTAGAGACCATTTTTGACATAGCTTCGCTGAGCAAGTGCGTGGGCACTACCACCGCCGTCATGCAGTTGATAGAGGACGGGCGGCTGCAGCTCGACGACCCTGTCAAACGCTACATACCGGAGTTTGAACCATGGACGGACCCCGACAGCGGCGAGATGGTGGACATACGCGTCCGCGACCTGATGACCCACGCCTCCGGCCTGGACGCATATTACAGCGCCGACCGCTTTGTGCAACGCTTCGGGACAAATCAGCCCGACAGCCTGCTGCGCGTGATTGCCACCGAAGCCGGCCGCAACTTCCGCCCCGGGACCGGCTTCCTTTACAGCTGTCTGAATTTCATTACCCTGCAGAACATTGTGCAGCGCATCACCGGCCAGCGGCTGTGCGACTATGTGCAGCAGCATGTTTTTGATGCGCTGGGCCTGAAGCATAGCTGCTATTTCGCGCTGGAGAGCGACATGCGCACGCCCTCCGGCCACCAAGAGCTGCTGCCGCTGGTGGCTCCGACTTCGCTGCAAGCCGACGGCACGCCCCTGCTGGGTGCTGTCCACGACCCGCTGGCCCGCCTGGCAAATGGCGGCAACAGCGGCAACGCTGGCATCTTCTCAAACGCCATCGATCTGAGCCGCTTCTGCATAGCGCTGCTCAATGGCGGCGTGGCGCCTGCCAACAAGGGCATGGGCTTTCCTGAAGCCTCACAGCAGATACTCCGGCCCGAAACCATAGAACTGATGTGCACCATCCCGCAGGAGAACGACCCGTCGGTCGGCCGGGCCCTGGGCTGGGACAAAAAGAGCACCCACAGCAGCCCCAGCGGCGATATCTTCGACAAGGAGACTACCCTGTGCCATACCGGCTACACCGGCACCACTCTGGTGATAGACTTCAAGACCAGCACAGCGATAGTGATGCTGACCAACCGGGTGCACCCCAGCGACGACGGCCTGGTCGGCCCCCGTCGCCGCACAATAGCCAACATAGTCGCCGGTTCAATCACAGAATAATGCCTTTCCCCATCATAGACAGCGCAGAGTCGATGGTCGCAGCAATACGGCAGCTGGGCATCGTGCCGTTTTTCGGCAGCCCGATAGCGGGCTTTTCCCTGCACGAAATGACCGCCGCCGGCCACCATATCTTCGAGATGGACGCCACATTGGAACAGACCCCATGGGACTGGAAAATCTCCGTTCTCGAAGAGGGCGACATCGCCTATGGCAAGTTCCTCTGCGGCAAGGCGGCTTTCGCCACCAGGCAGTGGTATAAAGAGCTCAGGCGGTGGCGCCTCGCCCAGCCAAAATACACTCCCGACCCGGCCGGAGAAAAGATTCTGGAACTGGCCGCAGCGCAGGGCAGCGTCTCCTCCGGCGACGTGCGCAGGCTGCTCTCGGTGAACAAGAGCAAAGCCGACTCCTTCTTGACCCGCCTCCAGATGGGTTGCCGGCTGGTCACCGGCGACATCCAGCGCGTCTATCGCGGCCCGGAGCTGGAATACAAAGGCTGGCAGAGAGCCAGCTTCTGCACGCCGGAAAGCCTCTTTGACACATCCGAAATCGCCAAACTGCTGAACCTTGACTGGCAGGCCGCCAGCCTTGAAACAGGGCATACCCCTCAGCAGGCCCGGCAACTACTCGCCGACCACATCCGCACCCTCGCCCCCGCCGCCACCAACCGCCAGATCGCCCGGCTGATTGGCTGAGAGATTAAATTACCTCCACGTCCGCGGCAGGGAGCCAGCCCTGGCGGCCGTCGGAAATCTCTACCTTGTCCCAGCTGCCAAGCTTGTCCAGAACCTGGACCTTGGTGCCCTCGTGAAGGATGAACAGCGATTTGCCCTCCTCGCCGGGAGAACTCTTGACGCTGGTCACGGGCTGCATTATCACGGCCTGGCGCTCGCTTATCACATCGCCCCGCTCGCTCATGGAGAAGATGTACGCCACAATGCCGGCCAGCAGCGCCAGACAGGCGAACACGAAGGCGACTGTGCGGCCGGCGCGACTGCGGACGAAGCGAAAGACCAGCAGCAACACGGCCATGAGCAAGATGGCCCCGAGGGCTATCCACGCCCAGGCATTGCTGGAAAGCAGATACTTGGCATCGCGCACCCACTTGATGAGGATGAATTCCGGCACGACCTCGATGCGGTCCAGCACGGATTCGCGGGCGATAGCCAGATTGAACTTGGCATCAGCATTGGAAGGATTCAGCTTGAGCGCTTTCTCGTAATAAAGTATGCACTCGCCCAGGTCGCCGTTTTTGTAATATGCATTGGCGATATTGTAGTAGAGACGGTCGGACACCTTGCCCTGGGATTCAATCTGCTTGTACATATCCAGAGCCTCCTGCCAGTTGCCGGCGGAATAGGCTTCGGCTGCCCCGTCCCAAAGCGGCTCGGCCGCCGCATTCAACGAAAGTCCCATCAGCAGCGCCACAAGGCCTGCCACGGCAGCCTTGCGGCCGGTCTTCACAGCTCTGCGCACGCTGGACTCTATGGCGCTAATGGTCTGCAGAGCATCCCTGTACTGGGTCTCCATCTGCTCGGGAGTGTAGTCCGGGGCATAGCGCGCAGCCTCGCAGGTAGATATGATATTCATAAGGGAGTCTATTGTTTCCTGTGCCACGCCGCGCTCAGAGAGTGCCTCGCCTATATTCTCCTTGCTCAGGTCGGACTGCGGCATGGTGAGTTTGTCGCTGACATAGCCCATTACGGCCTTGTGCAGCTCTTCGTAATACGCGCCAACCAGGCCCTGCTGCAGATAGCCCTTGCTGCGGCGCAGGCGCTCGGTGGCCACCTTGTTGGCCTTGCGGTTGCGCGTGCCGGCCACGTCGGCCCTGCTGGCCTGCATCTTGGACAGGACGGCGCTTATGATAAAGAACAGGGCGATGATCGCGGCCAGAATCGCATAGAACGGCCAGGACGCCACGAAGAATTTGCCTTTGGGCTTGAGGCCTGGATTGCCGGTGGCAATATAGCGTATGTCGCTGCCGATGTTGCGCACACTCTGGCGCACGCCGCCTGCAGGGCCGCTGGACGCGCCCTCGGACTCCATTCCGTCGGAAGAGACCTTGATGGTGACCGCAGGTGCCTCTGTGGTGACATACTGCCCCTTGGAGTCGTCGTAATAGCTGTACTTGATGGGGCCGACGGTAAAGTCGCCGTAGCTGCGCGCGATAAAGGGATATTCAAACACCTTGCTGCCCATAGTCCCGTTGGACTCGCTGCGGTCGGTGGTCTTGACGTCGTACATGTCAAAGTCGTTCGGGAACTGGACCTTGGGCGCGGAGAGCATGGTCACATTGCCCTTGCCGGACACCGTGACTATAAGGGAGGCAGCCTCGTTGGCAGAGATTGAATCGGTAGAGAACCTTGCGCTGATGTTGAACTGCCCCACACCGCCCGCAAAAGAAGACGGGGCGCCGGCAGGCAGGGGCGTCACGCGGAAATTGATTGTGGGCGTAGCGACCCGCTTGCGCACGGTCTGATAACTGTCAAAGAAATCGTCGAAAATGGAGCGTCCGCGGCCCTGCGCACGCACCCTCAGCTGGCACACAGCCTCGGCCGGCTCTATGACAATAGTGCCTTCCTGCTGGGGTATGAGCACATAGCGGCGGATGACCGTGGTGTTGTAAATCTTGCCGCCGACCTCTTCCCGCTTGAGCTCCAGATTGGTGGGGGCGTAGGTCTCCTTGCTCCAGAAACCGTTGAAAGTGGGCAGCTTGAAATCCTCAAAGCCGGCTATGTCCTGCCTGGTATAGAGCTTGAGCACGGCGGTGACCGGCTCGCCTTTCACCGCACTGGTCTTGCTCAGGTTGAGCCGCATGAAGATATCCTCGTTGGACACTGTGCCGGTAATGGCCGGGTCATTGGACTTTTGCGAAGACCCCTGCGAAGCGCTGCCGGAAGACTGGCTGCCGCCGCCCTGGGAGTTCTGGCTTGCGCCGCCCTGCGCAGCGGAATAGGAATCGTCTTCCACCACCTCTACCCTCACAGGAGAAGTGCTGCACGAGGTGCCATCTACCTTGCACTGGGCCACGGGGATGGTGTAGGTGCCCTTTTTGTCGGCAGAGAAAAGATAGGTATAAGACTCCGACTTGCTCGACTCCCGCTTGCCGTTGATGATGGTGATGCTGCTGGAAGTGCCCTTCTGCGGACCCCACATAAGTGTCCAGCCTTCAGGCTCCGACCACTCGAAATCGGATATTTTGCCATCGGCGGTAAACACCACCCTGAACGGCTCTCCCGCCGCCACGACATTGGGGGCTTCTATCTTGAGTGACTGTGCATTGAGGCCGATTGCCACAAACAGCAGCACAAGTGAAAGATATCTTTTCATAATTACCAATTTTTCTCTTTCTTGCGGGACCCCAGGGCCGCGGCCTTCTCTTTCTTGACCTTCTCCTGGGTCTCGTCTTCCTTGGCCTGGATAGCCTCCAGCATCTGCTGG
>CACXHG010000065.1 GCA_902767355.1 uncultured Bacteroidia bacterium | reverse complement strand
CATGGCCAACGACTATTACGGCAGCGCGCTCACCGACATTCTCCCGGCGCTGGGCACTCACAGCCCCATGACGCCGGAGCAGATGGACACCATGTTCGCCGGGGTGCCGCACGGCAAGTTCCGCGTCCATGACTGGCGCGGCGGCGTAGAAGACGTGGGCGAGGTCCCGGCGGACTATATCCGCGAAATTTCCGAAGGCCGCGTGAGCTATCCCATCCGGGCGCAGGTGAACCGCATGCTGCTGGATCCCAGCTTCGACCTTATCTTGTCCATAGGGCAGGTCGTGCCCCACGAGGTGGTCGGCATGGCCAATCACTCCAAAAACATTTTCGTGGGCGTCGGGGGCACCGACTTCATAGGCAAGAGCCACTTTTTGGGCGCCAGCTACGGCATGGAGCGCATTATGGGGCGTGCCGGCGGCCCGGTGCGGGCAGCCATGGAGTATGCCCGCACGCGCTTTATCTCGCAGCTGCCCATAGTTTATATCCTCACTGTGCGCGCCAGCGAAGGCGGCCGCATGGTCACCAAAGGCCTCTATGTGGGCGATGGCTTCGAATGCTTCGAGGCCGCCGCGGCCCTGTCGCAGAAAGTCAATTTCGTGCAGCTGGACAGGGAAATCCACAAGTGCGTGGTATATCTCGACCCCGCCGAATTCAAGAGCACCTGGCTGGGCAACAAGGCCATCTACCGCACCCGCATGGCGCTGGCCGACGGCGCCGAACTTATCATTCTGGCCCCGGCCCTGCGCGAATTCGGAGAGGACGCGGCCATGGACGCGCTGATACGCCGCCACGGCTATCGCGGCACGCCGGCTACGCTGGCCGCCGTAGAGTCCGACCCTGAGCTGAAGGCCAATCTGGGCGCGGCCGCCCATCTGATCCACGGCTCCAGCGAGGGCCGCTTCGGCATCACCTACGCCCCAGCAGGCGGCCTGACGCGGGCCGACATTGAAGGGGTCGGCTTCCGCTATGCCGCCCTGGAGCCGCTGCTGCAGCGCTACCGCCCGGACAGCCTGCGCGACGGCTGGAACACCCTGCCAGACGGCGAAGAACTGTTTTATATATCCAACCCCGCCCTGGGCTTATGGGCTTATAAAGAAAGATTTAAATAATACGATATGACTGGCAAATCTGACATTGGACTGATAGGCCTCGCCGTCATGGGCGAGAACCTGGTTTTGAATATGGAGAGCAAGGGCTTCCGCGTGAGCGTGTTCAACCGCACCGTGGCCCGTGTAGATAATTTCATGGCCGGCCGCGGCGCGCTCAAGAACATCTTCGGGGCACATTCCCTGGAAGAGCTCGTGGCTTCCCTGGCCAAGCCCCGCAAGGTCTTCCTGATGATAAAGGCCGGGGCGGCGGTGGATGAATATATAGACAAACTCATCCCGCTGCTGGAGCCCGGAGACGTGATAATAGACGGCGGCAACACCCATTTCCCCGACACCGCCCGCCGCACGCAATATGTTGAGAGCAAGGGCCTTCTCTATATAGGCACCGGCGTGTCCGGCGGCGAAGAGGGTGCCCTGAAAGGTCCCAGCATGATGCCCGGCGGCTCCGCAGAGGCCTGGCCGCTGGTGAGGCCCATCTTCCAGAGCATCTGCGCACACACTGCCGACGGAGCGCCCTGCTGCGACTGGGTGGGCGAAGGCGGCGCCGGCCACTTCGTGAAGATGGTGCACAACGGCATCGAATACGGCGACATCCAGCTCATCTGCGAATGTTATCAGATAATGAAGGACCTGCTCGGAATGAGCAACCAGCAGATGAGCGAAGTATTTGCCGAGTGGAACCGCGGCGATCTGGACAGCTATCTTATTGAAATCACGCGCGATATCCTGACCAAGAAAGACGAGGACGGCCGCTATGTGCTGGATTGCATTTTGGACACCGCCGGCCAGAAAGGCACCGGCAAGTGGACCGCCATAGCCGCCCTGGACGCCGGGGTGCCGCTGACACTCATCACCGAGAGCGTCTATGCCCGCAGCCTGTCCGCACTCAAAGACGAGAGGGTGGCGGCCTCCAAGATTCTTGCAGGTCCCACTGCGGCGCCGTATTCCGGAGACAGAACTGCCATTCTGGAAGCTCTTCGCCAGGCGCTGTTCGCCTCCAAGGTCGTATCCTATGCGCAGGGCTTCTCTTTGATGCGCGCGGCGGCGGCCGAATATGGCTGGAAGCTCAACTATGGCGGCATCGCCCTGATGTGGCGCGGCGGCTGCATTATCCGCAGCGTCTTCCTGGGCAAGATCAAAGAGGCTTTCGACGCCCAGAGCGATCTGGCCAACATCATGCTCGCGCCCTATTTCCAGCAGAAACTCGCTGCTGCCCAGGATGGCTGGCGGCGGGTAATCGCCCTCGCAGTGGCCAACGGCATCCCGACACCCACGCTCTCGGCTGCCCTGTCTTACTACGACGGCTACCGCAGCGAGCGCCTGCCGGCCAACCTGCTGCAGGCGATGCGCGACTACTTCGGCGCCCACACCTATGAGCGCGTCGACCGCCCGCGCGGAGAAGTCTTCCACACCAACTGGACGGGCCACGGCGGCGACACTACCTCAGGCAGTTACAACGCATAAAAGGGTTTGGGGCAGCGCCCCAGTATCATAGCCTCAGGCCCAGTCCGCCGTCGACAAAGGTGGCGAAGGGGCCGACGGTGGCCTCCACAAACCCGTAGAGGCGGCGGCCGCCGGCACGCAGTCCTATCAGAGTCAGGGACGGCGTGGGGATAAAAGATGTACCGGGGGTAATTCCCAGACCGAAAGCCGAATAGACTCTCACCGCAGCCGGCTTGCTCCAGAAGTAGCGGCCCTGCACGGTGAAAGCAGGCACCGGACTGACGTTCCGGTAGCCGAGTTTGCTGAAGCTCCTCAAATCGTAGCGGGGCTGCCCTTCGGGGTCGATGCCGAAGGTATCGTACTGGCACAGTTGCAGATAGCCCCAGCTCACGCTGGCGGTCAGTGCAAGTTCCCAGCGCGGGGACAGCTCGCAGGAGCCAGTGAGTATCACGCTCGGATAGAACCCGTCGTTCTCTCTGAAGAACTGCCCCTTCCGGACAAGTTCCCTTTCCAGTTCGGCAGAGGGGGAAACTCCGATGAATCCCATGTGCAGAGGCTGCAGCCCGGTGCCGATCTCTATGCGCCATTGACGCCCGGCATTGCTTCCGGCAGCTGCGCCGGAATTGCTGCCGCTCTGGGCAAACGCCGCACCGGTGGCCATCAGAGCGAGGGCCACGACAGATACAATCAGTCTTTTCATTCTGCAGCAGTTAGTTCTATGAGGATATCCCTATTGCGCAAGTCGGCCAGAGTGGTATCTATGGGCTGATAAACGCCCGAAGGATCGCTGAATCTCAAGCTCGGACCCTCGAGATTTCTTATATATGGTATCTCTACCTGGCACTTTCCGTTGGCATCCGTCACGCCGATTTCGCGCTCCGGAGTCCCGTGTTCCGAAGCCAGGATGCTGATGCCCTCCAGCGGCTGGCCGGTGGTGCGGGAAACCAGCGAGAACGACATGGGAGCCAAGCCGCCTTCGTTGTACCATGCATCCTGCGGCGTGCCGTAGCAGGCCTGGAAGATGAAGAGCGCCGTGCTGAGCGTAGCGCCCTTGAGTATATTACGCAACCATTTCATAGTGTCTGTTTTTACTGCTTAAATGCAAAAGAGCGGGAAATCTCACTCGCCACGGCAACAATAATTACTCCAGCGAGACTATTTTGAAATCGCGGCCCGTTTTGACCAAGGTCATCGTGCGCGCAATCACCGTGCCCCTGGCGGCGCCATAGGGCTGGATCTCATAGCTGACCCGCACCGAGTCCGAACCGGGCAGCTCGCTGGAAGACACTATCTTGAAGCCGGTGCCGCGGCTGGCCTCAAGCACCTTGTCGCGAATCTCCTCGCTGGGATAGGCGTCGGCCGGGATGGTGTCCATAAGCAGGGCGGATATGTCGCTGCTGCAAAAGGCTGCCGCGCCGGCATAATCCATCTTGAAGAACGCCTCCAGAAAGTCGGATGCGGTGCGGCTGGCCTGGTCCGCATTGCGAGCGCAGCCCGCGAGAGCCATCGTCACGCACATGATTGTCAGAATCGCTTTTTTCATATCCTCAAAGGTAGCAACTTTAGTCTAGAACTCCAGTATCAATCCTTGATTTGACGCCACAGGCACTTCGAAGCGCCCTCCGTCACAGCGTTTTAGCGCGATCGGACCGTCACCGCCCCAAGCCTTGACCTTGCGGGATTTGGAAGTGAAGCCAAGGGTGTACTCCCTGTGATTTTCATTGTACGGATCGTCGGCCACGCAGATAAACAGCGCATTGCCGCGGCCGCCGCTGCGGCTGCGCATAATGCCCACAACCAGCGGGCAGCCGGCCGACAGACCGCTCACGGGGCCGAAGTCCAGACTGGCCCGGCTCTCAAGGCCGCTGCCTTCCAGCATATCGCTGCCTTCGAAGCCGACACACACCGTCTGCAGGTTGCGGTACTTGTCATACCTCTCCGCCAGGGTGTGAATCTCGGCGTTGACCTTTTTCAGCTTGTCATACTGCTGGGTCTTGTTCCCCTCGCCGTCCACGACCTGATTGTTCCACCAGCCGGCGGTGTAGCAGGCCCATGATATATTGGAGGCGCCGAAGGCAAGCGCAGAGAAAGCCTGGAAGCGGAGCTCGTTTTCGGATATCCACACCTGCGGATCGAAGCTGTTGACCTGGACGGTTACCCATATATCCAGATTGTTCTTGTGGCAGGCATCGGAAACGACCCTGAGATTGGCATAGTCCTTCTGGACCCCTGCAACCTTGTAATAAAAATCGTATGAAAGATAGTCCGCGGGAATATACTTGCAATACTGTTCGATATGCTCCTCGTACGTCGAGGTGCCAAGCTGGCTGAGGGCCTGGTCTTCTGTATTCTGGGCCACCGAAGCGTAGTTCGGATACAGGTTCAGAAAGGCGAACTGATTGGGAAACAGCTCTTCTATCCGCTCCATGACCTTGCCGTAATAGGGGAAATCGAGGGCCGACGGCTCGTCGCCGATGTCAATGCCCCAGATGGCCGGATGGTCCTCAAATGCAGCAGCGGCAGCCTCGTATTTCTCCATAGGGTTGACCTTCTCCAGCGTGCCGGCGGCCTGGCCGTTTCCGCCCCACCAGCCCGGCACCACGCCGGTCACAATCGCTCCCACGCCATAT
>CACXHG010000064.1 GCA_902767355.1 uncultured Bacteroidia bacterium | reverse complement strand
TCTATATGCAGATTGACATCGTCTTTGGCAAGGCCCTTGGGATATTTGGCGGCAAAGTCGGACTGGAGGCTGTCGAAGGCGGCTGTCAGACTGCTGTCGGCGCTCCAGAGCAGGCTCCAGTCGGTGATGCAGGCCACGAATTTGAGATTGGGCATATTGGCTATATCCAGTTTCTTCCAGGACTCTTTGTCCACAAAGAGCGCAACGGACTCGGAGTGGGTCACCAGGTTGCAGACGGCTTCGGGGGTGAAATCTGCCAGCAGGGGCACGACCACCGCCCCGGAAGTATTTATAGACAGGAAGGTGGTTGCCCAGCGGGCGGAGTTGGGGGCGAAAATGGTAATCTTGTCTCCCTTTTTCACGCCGGTTTTTTCCAGCAGAAGGTGTCCGAGTGCTATATTGCCGGCCAGCTGGGCGAAGGTATATTCTTCGCCGTGCCAGTCGCACAGGGCTTTTTTGTCCCAATATTCTTTAATTGTGAGACTTAATTGGTCAATGTAGTTGATCATTTCTTTACTTATTTAGGTGTTTGTCATATTACCAGTGGAGTGCCGCCCCAGCCGATGTGTACGCGCTGCATAGGAATATATGAGCGGATGTGCGTGGCGGTGCTGCGCTCCGATACAGTTTCGAATTTTACAGAAGCCTCGATGCCGGTTTTGTCTAGCCAGGAGAGGAAGAATCTCTCGAATTCGCTCTCGGCGATCCTGCGGCTGAAGTTAAGGTTCAGGCGGTCGCCAAAGCTGGCGCAGGCGCAGGAACCGGACTTGCCGCGGGCGCGGCCCAGTGTGAAATCTATGTCGCGGACATACTCGGCGACGCAGTCCGGCAGCTTGATGTCGCCTATGTTGGACAGTGTGTACGAGCAGTAGCGGTCGCCCTTGAGGCTGTTTATCAGATTGATGATGGGCTTCTTGATAAGGCGCGGGATGCAGCGGATGGCAAAATTGTCTTCAAGCGCCACATTGGCGGCGACGCGCCTGACCAGCGGAGCCTCCTTTACATAGCGCTCTTTCTGGGAATGCACCATGGCGATAATCTCTTCCAGCGGCAGGTCGCCGTCTTTGACATTGATGCCCAGATGCACGTAGGACGAGAAGTTGCGCAGAGTGCGGCTGTCGAACAGCGGACGCAGATTCACGGGCACTTCTATTCTCAGATTCGGGTTGGATTTGCCGCTTCTGTCCTGGCGGCGGGTGTCCTGCAGGGCGGCGAGCATGAGCGAAGTGAGCAGTTCGGTCACTGTGCAGCCGTATTCCTTGGCTTTGGCCCGGACGGCGCCGGCAGAAAGCGAAACCCTTATGTTGTGCAGCACGTCGTAAGGCTCCTTTTTGCCGGGTATGTGCCAGGCGCGGGTTTCCTTGTCAAGGTTTCCCCTCAGCCCTGAGAAGGAGTCGAAACTGTCTTCAAGCTCTACGCGGCTGGCTTCGTCGGCGGGATTCAGTATCCAGCCGCCATATTCGGGCTGTATGCCTTCTTTCAGGCGCAGGTACTCGGCCGTGAGGCTCATCAGGAAAGTCATGGCGCCGTAGCCGTCGGTAAGTGCGTGGAAAATGTCGAGCGTGATGCGGTTGCCCGTGCAGCCGGCTTTGAACATATAGCCTCCGTTTTCTTTGAGCGAAAATATGTTCATGCCCGTGGAGCGGCCGGCGACCGGCTTGTTTTCCAGGCGGTGCAGATACCACCAGAAAAAGCCCTTGCCGAGCGTATATGTGAAGCCGGGAAATCTCCCTATTATGTTTTCAAGTGCCTCGCCAAGCAATCTCACAGAAACCTCGCTGTCCAGAGTGACGCTCATTCTGAACTGAGCGGCGTAGCGGCGACTCCTGCAAGAAGGGTAGATTATCGCGGCATTGTCCAGTCTTGTCCAAAGTGGTGCAATCATAGCGCTTGTCTTGAAAAACCGATGCAAAGCTATGCCTGCTTCCCGACTCTGTAAAATACTTGTCGCGAGGGTCGCCTGTTTGTTGCCAAAACGGCCTTTTTGTGACGAAAAACCCGATTTTCGGGATGAAAATCGGGCTAAAATACGTTCGTCACCCTCCCGGTTTGACGAATTATATGGTCGATTCTATGGTGTAGGTGAAACTGTCGGCCCGGTAGTAGCCGATGTTGTATTCCACAGGCACGTTCTTGTCGTCGGACACAAAACGCTTGCGCACCAGTATGGGGTCGTTGGGCGAAATCTCCAGTTTCGCCGCCTTGTCTTCTCCGGCAAGTCTGGCGAACACTTCTTCTTTCGACGTCTTGACATAGATGCCATAGTTTTCTTCAAGCATCTCGTAGAGCGGCATATTGAAGTTCTCTTCTCCC
>CACXHG010000063.1 GCA_902767355.1 uncultured Bacteroidia bacterium | reverse complement strand
GTCCAGGGATTTCTCGTCTGCTATGGCCTCCACGAACTCTGCCAGCTGGGGTATCTGGTTGATGTCGTTGTGCAGGATCAGGTGCCGTTCGCTCTCGATCGGGTCCGTCTCGTTGAGATAGTGAATGAAGAGCATCGTGAGGTCGTCGCTCTGGGGCGCGTCTGCCACAAAAGCCTTTACAGCTTCTTCCATACTCTTAAGATGGGCCATGGACTCCTGACGGCCGCGCAGGGCCTCCATCATCTTCTTTTCGCCAAAGAGCACGTGGGCGGAGTTTTCCGCTTCTGTAAGCCCGTCGGTATAGAGGAAGATGGCATCGTCGTAGCGCAGGTCCATCTCCTGCTCCTGGAAGCGCATGCCCTTCATGACGCCCAGCGGAAGGTTGGGAATCACATTCAGGGTGGAAATAGTGTCAGTGAGCAGCACGGGCGCGTTATGGCCGGCGTTGCAATAACGCAGATGGCCGGTCTGCATGTCCAGCACACCGCAGAAGAAGGTCACGAACATATTGTTCTCGTTGCTCTCTGCCATACTCTCGTTCATTGCGGTGACAATGCGCTGGGGGCTCTTTTCGTGGGCAGAGACGGTGCGGAACAGGCTGCGCGTCACAGCCATGACCAGCGAGGCGGGGATACCCTTGCCCGAAACATCGCCTATGCAGAAGAACAGCCTGTCGTCGTGGATGTAAAAGTCGTAAAGGTCGCCGCCCACCTCCTTTGCAGGGACTATGGTCGCCGCCATGTCAATGTCGTGCCTGTCCGGGAAAGGCGGGAAAGTCTTGGGCACCATGGCCATCTGTATGGCCCTGGCGATATGCAGCTCGTTCTCCATCTTCTCCTTCTGATGGTTAATCTTGTTCAGGCGCTTGAGATTGCGGCCTACGATAAATAATATCAGCAACAACAGCAACAGGCCAAGAATCTGGAGGGCGTTGACTATGCGACCGATGCGGCGGATGCCGCCGAAAACCTCTTTTTCAGGCACGACAATGGACATAGACCATCCGGTGCGCTCCACCGGTGCGAAGAACACCAGGTTGGTAACGCCTTTCTCCACTACCACGCCTTCTCCCTGTTCGCCGGCCAGCATAGAGCGTCCTATGGCGCCCACGGCAACAGTATCATCCATGGTGGAGACGACCTCGCGGACTGTCTTGCGCATCACCAGGCTCTTCTCCGGGCAAACCATAATCTGACCCTCGCGACTTACTAGAATACTGAAGGCGTGAGGATAAACCTTGATGTCCCCGACCACGTCGGTGAGCCAGCTGAGCGAAATATCGGCGGTGAGCACGGCTGCCAGGCGGCCCTGCTTGTCTTTGATGGGAAGCGAATACGTGGTCATAAGCTCTTCGCCGCCGCCCATGTCTATATACGGCTCCGACCAATAAGCGCCGCCCTGCTCTATCGGCTTCGTAAACCAGGGCTTTGAAGCGTAGTCATAGTCTTCGGTCGCCAGCGACTTGGTCTCAAGCTCTCCGGCGGCATTCCTGAACACGTAAGGGGCGAACAGCGGACGGCGCTTGTAATATCCAGGCACAATAGCCACGGTAGAACCCATCACCACCGGATTGTCGCGCACCAGTCTCTGCGCCACAAGCACCAGGCTGTCTGGATAGTCCAGGCAGTAGCGGGTAATCCACTCACTGTTGCGAACGGCGCTCTCGGCCTGGTCCACAATGTCCAAAATCTGGTAGCGGGTCGATTCCAACTCACCCTGCGCACGCGCGGTGGCCTCCTCGCGGATGCCATCTCGCGAATAAAGATACTGTATGAGCGAAGTGGCGGCCAGGGTCGCGGCTGCAACTATCACAAGCAAGAGTCCACCCCATGCAGAACTGCGGGTTAGGCTCTTTTCCGAATCAATTTTTTTCCTCATAGCCTGTCGCTGATAAAGCTTAAATTGCGGTTAATCGAGCAAATTTAATAACAAATTCTGCATATTTTTTAAAATATCGCTTGCGATATAAAAATATTTGTCTACCTTTGTGTCGTGAACGATATAATTAAAAACATATAAAACTACTAACCATGGACAAAAACAGCTCGAACTCATCGAGAAGATCGGTCTGCAGAACTGGCTCACCAAACAATTATAATCAAATATGAAAAGAATGTTAACCGCGGCGCTGGCCCTTTTCCTCATGGTTCTGCCACTGGCCGCACAAAATCAAAGTAAAATGAAAATCTACGATTTCAAAGCTCAGGGCAATAAAGGTCAGGAAGTCGATTTCGCACAGTACGAAGGCAAGGTCCTGATGATTGTCAATACCGCATCCAAGTGCGGCTTCACTCCACAGTACGACGGTCTGGAGGCACTCTATAAACAGTACAAAGACCAGGGTCTGGTCATCATCGGTTTCCCCTGCGACCAGTTCGCACACCAGGAGCCGGGCAGCGACGAAGAAATTGCCGAGTTCTGCCGCCTGAACCACGGTGTCACATTCCCTCTGATGAGCAAGATCGAGGTCAACGGCGAAAATGCCAGCCCGATCTTCAATTGGCTCAAGGAGAACGCTCCGGCCGAGGAGTACAAAGGCCTCAAGGCAAAAACCACCGCCAAGCTCTTCAAGAAGATCAGCACCAGCGTAGAGAAGGACAACGACATCAAGTGGAACTTCACCAAATTTTTGGTTGCCAAAGACGGCAGCACTGTGAAGCGCTACGCCCCCACCACCAAGCCCGAAGATATCGAAAAGGACATTAAGGATTTTCTCAAATGAACGAATCCCTTAAACTGGAAAACCAACTCTGTTTCAGGCTCTACACTGCATCGAGACTGATTACGCAGGCATACCACCCTCTGCTGGGTCGCTGGGGACTCACCTACCCCCAGTACCTGGTGCTGATGGTGCTCTGGGAGGAGGATGACCAGAAAGTCAACGACATCGCCCGAAGGCTTTTTCTGGAGACCAATACGGTGACTCCCCTGCTCAAGCGTATGGAAGCCTCCAGCCTGCTCAGCCGCGGACGCAACAGCTCCGGCGACGCGCGCCAGGTGATTGTCTCGCTCACCGACAAGGGCCGTGCCCTGCAGGGCGAGCTGAAAAACGTACCCGAGGCTATAGGCAGCGCGGTGATGTGCAACAGCATCAGCGCCGAAACGGCTCCGATGTTGTACAAAATGCTGGACGATATGATAGAGAAACTCTCTCGGGAGTAGAGTCCGGCAGTTTTTTGATTATCTTTGCGATAAGATGAAACTCTCTTTTCGCATAGTACTGCTGATGCTCGCGCTTTTAGTGCGGGCATTTGCGTGCCCGGCCGGCACCATTCCCGCCCAGTGGGAAGACCTTTCCCGCTTTTTGTCCCGAGGCGAAGCCGCGCTGCTCCCTGCCGAGGGCAATGATTTCGAGATAATGGACAACGGGGCGCGCAAGTGGGAATTGCTGCTGCAGGACATCCGCCAGGCCAGGAAAACCATCTACATGGAATACTACCGCTGGGCAAACGACGACGCCGGCCGCCAGATATACGACGCGGTAATGGATAAGATAAAAGAAGGGCTGGATGTCAGGCTGCTGATAGAAGACATCGCCAATCCCTTCTACCGTTTGGATTTCTACTGGAAACTGCGCGAGGCCGGGGCGCAGTTGATATTTTTCACCGACACCGAGAGACATCAGCTCTGGGAAGCGCTGCCCGGCATCAATATCCGCGACCACCGCAAGATAGTGGTCATAGACGGTCAGTTGGGCTATGTCGGCGGGATGAACCTTGCCGACCACTACCTTTACAGCTGGCGCGACACGCATGTGCGCGTAAAAGGGCCGGCTGTGGCAGCTTTGACCAAACTTTTCTGCGATATGTGGATTGCGCGCGGCGGCTCGGCCCAAGGGCTGTACGCCCCGCAGCCGGAGCCTTTGCCCGAAGGCGGCGGCTCTGCCGTCCAGTTTGCCACCACTGGCGGCGGCGATACGCTGCTGCTGGAAGCAGTGTGCCGCATCCTGGATTCGGCCCGGGAATATGTCTATTTTCAGAACCCGTACTTCTGCCCTCCCGACTGCCTGCTCGAAGCCCTTTACAATGCCGCCGGCCGCGGAGTGGATGTGCGCATCATCGTACCCCAGGAATCCGACATGGCTATGATGACTCTCGCCAACCAATCGTTTTTCGAGGATTGCCTGGTCGCGGGAGTACGCATTTTCGAATATACCACGCGCTTCAACCATTCCAAGGTAATCCTCGCCGACGGCAATCTCTCGGTAGTAGGTTCGCTCAATCTGGACGCCCGCAGCCTGAACACCAACCACGAGGTAGTCGCGGCTATCTACGGCCCTGACGCCGCACGGACCCTCGGCACACAGTTCCAGGAACTCTTTTCCCAGAGCAAGGAAGTCAGCCTCGAAGACCTCTCCTCCTGGACCACCCACGACCGCAACGCCCGCCGCTTCTGGCGCCGCCACCGCAGCCTGCTGTAACCTGACCGCCCCCCTTGTTCGAAACGAAAAAAGCCTTAGGCATT
Source organism: uncultured Bacteroidia bacterium (assembly GCA_902767355.1). Lineage (GTDB taxonomy): Bacteria > Bacteroidota > Bacteroidia > Bacteroidales > UBA932 > Equibacterium. Next base: position 306 of record CACXHG010000063.1, on the reverse strand, counting down.
ATGCCTAAGCCACGACACGACAGCCCTCCCCTGGAAGGAAAATCGCCATCAGGCGATAGCGGAGCGCGTGCGGGCAGGACGCAGAATGGCCAGCGCGAAGCGGCGGGGTTTGGGGCAGCGCCCCAGTATCATAGGTCGCCAGACTCCCTTGTTCTCCACACAAAAAAAGCCCAAGCAAAAATGCTTGGGCTTCGTGTGGAGAACAAGGGAGTCGAACCCTTGACCCCCTGCTTGCAAAGCAGGTGCTCTAGCCAACTGAGCTAGTCCCCCAGGAGTAGGACCGCGCGGAGTTGAACCGCGGACCTC
>CACXHG010000062.1 GCA_902767355.1 uncultured Bacteroidia bacterium | reverse complement strand
GTTTTCGGTATTTGGGCTTATGACGATGACCCCGGCCGCCTTATTGTATATGTATTCGGTGATGCAGGCCATTTCCCGCTCGGGATCGTTCTGCGCGCATCTAAGCAGCAAGGAATAGGCATTGTTCCTGGCATATGCCTCGATGCCGTCTATGACGCTGGCAAAGAATAAATTATCCAGGCTGGGGACTACTGCTCCGATGGTGCCGCAAATCTGTCTCATGGCAAATCCTTCCTTTCTCGTGGAGGTAGGTTGATTCTGCGATGCATCTATTATATTGTATGAGGGCTGCAATAGGTTTTCTGTTGCTGGAAAGCCTTTCCAAAAAAATTCTTCACGGATGGCTCTGATTCCTTTAGGATGTTGCGTGCTGCATATGGCAGAACGGCAAAAAAGGCGCATTTCCCGTGCCGCAGGAGCTTAATGATGGCATGAAAGCATTTTCAAAGCTTGGAAACACGCAGGAGTGATTTAACGATATAATACAAGCATAGACATCGAACGCGAGTCTTAATGCAATCTTCACCGACCCTGTGAAAGGAAGGGAAAGTCTATGGAAACCATCATCAAGCTCGTAGAGAGAATGAAGCCTTTCTTTGAAAAGGTCTCCAACAACAAATACCTGCGGGCCATCAGGGACGGCTTCGTCAGCTGCATCCCCGTCATCCTGTTCTCCTCGCTCTTCATCCTCGTGGCCTGCGTGCCGGAGATATTCGATTACCACTGGCCGGAGAGCATCAGCGGCGTGCTGTGGCAGGCCTATAACGGCTCTATGGGCATCCTGGCCATGCTGATGGTCGCCACCATCGCCAAGAGCCTCACCGGCAGCATCAACAACACCCTGCCGAAGCTCCGCCAGATCAATGACACCTCCGTGATGATCGTCTCCATCATCTGCCTGCTTCTCCTGGCCGTGGAGCCTATCAAGGGCGGATATGCCGCAGAGTTCATGGGTACGAAAGGCCTGCTTTCCGCTTTCGTCGTTGCCTTCATTGTGCCTAATATCTACAAATTCTTTGTTTCCCGCAATATCACCATCAAGCTGCCTGAGGAAGTGCCGCATTACATTGCCCAGACCTTCGCGGACCTCATTCCGCTGTCTGTCGCGATCCTGGCTTTTTGGCTCTTCTCCATCGGCTTCAAGAACGTCACCGGCATGATGTTCGGCGCCTGGATACTCGAAGTCTTCAAGCCGCTCTTCGTGGCTGCGGATGGCTATGTCGGCGTTGCTATCATCTACGGCGCGATGGCCCTGTTCTGGTTCGTCGGCATCCATGGCCCGTCCATTGTCGAGCCGGCAGTCACCGCTATCTATATCGCCAATATCGAAATGAACCTGCAGATCGTCTCCGGCGGCGGCCATGCTACGGCCATCCTCACCCATCCGACTTCCTACTTCGTTGCCACCATCGGCGGCACCGGTGCTACCCTGATGTTCTGCGCCATGTGCGCCTTCATCGCGAAATCCAAGCAGCTCAAGGCCGTGGGCCGCGCTTCCATGATCCCGGTTTGCTTCGCAGTCAATGAGCCGATCCTCTTCGGCGCTCCGATCGTGCTGAACCCGGTGCTCTTCGTGCCGTTCATTCTCGCGCCGATCCTGAATGTCTGGACATTCAAATTCTTCGTCGATGTGCTCGGCATGAACTCTTTCAGCTTTATCCTGCCCTGGACAACCCCGGCTCCTATCGGCCTCGTGGTCGGCACCGGCTTCGCGCCGCTGGCCTTTGCGCTGGCTCCGCTGCTCCTGGTGATGGATGCAGTCCTCTACTATCCGTTCTTCCGTGTCTATGATGCCCAACTTGTCGAGCGAGAGGCCGCCGTGGCTCGCGGCGAGATTGTCGAGGACGAGCCAGAGGCAGTCCCGTCCAAGGCCGAGCCTGTGGCGGCAGCCGAGATAAAGGCTCCGAGCGAGGAAAAGACTGTGCTGGTGCTCTGCGCCAGTGGCGCCACCAGCTCCATGCTCGCCAAGGCCATCAGCAAGGGCGCGGACGAGCGTCATGTGTCTGTGAAATCCATAGCCATGGCCTATGGGCAGCACAAGGATGTCATCACCGACTATGATCTCATCGTCCTCGCGCCGCAGATGGCTTCGATGTATGATGAACTGAAGCATGACTGCGATGAAAAAGGCGTGAAGAGCACAACCACCAGTGGCCGCGAATATGTCGACCTAACCAGAGATCCGGGCAAGGCCCTAGACTTCGCGCTTGCCTGCATGGCTAATTGATAAGCGTTTCCTGAGATTTTCATATACCCCTATAACTTTATCCCCCTTGAAACATGACGCGGCCTTTGAGAATGAAAGTTTTTAAAGGTCGCGTTAGTTTCAAATGAGGATGAGAGTCATCTAGTGTCGCTCTAGAATGGACATAGTGGAAAACACTGAATAGTCGTATATAATTAATATTTATGAGATGTATAGTATATGATAATTATAAATTTTAAAAGAACAACAACAGCATATAGTAGTTGTTGTTGTTCTTTTGTAAACATATTGTTATATTGTAGGAGAGGCTCCAGCCCAATGATATCAAGGGCTGCGGGAATCGAAGTGGGAAGAAAATAATAGTTTCGTGGGAGAAAAATAATAGCTAAGTGGGAAGAAAATAATAGTTTCGTGGGAGAAAAATAATAGTTGGGAACTTCAAATGGGAAGATTTTAATAGATAAAGCTATTATTTTTCTCCCATTTTAATTGACAGTGGGAAGATTTTAATAGTAGAATATCTGAAGTGGGAAGATTTTAATACCAATATTGGAGACGATAGACGAGAAAAATGGGCATCTATTATTTTTCTCCCATTTAAGAGGGGGCTACTTTGTGGCAAATGTAGTTGCGAAGAAGTATAGACAAACCTACTGGCTGACCAAAGATAACAAGTTGATACAGTTCCATGCTAACCTGACAGCTACTGATTACAAGATAGTCAATTACGTCATGTATAAGGCGGTTCAGGAGAACAGAGTCACTAATTTGCGTATACCTGCTTCCGAGTTAGTGAAGTTTGCAAATATCAAAGGAACCAACTACGGTAAGGTGCTCCTACAGGAAGCACAGAAAATAGTAAAGACAACAGTAACAATTCAGGAGCCTGATGGCACTAAGTGGAAGGTACATAGCCTGATGCCAGACATGGAGTATGAGAACGGATATCTCGAATGTGGTTTTAATCATCGTCTGGAATCATACATTCTTGGGGAGATGAAGACCTTCACCCGTGGTGAGTATGGGCAGTTAGCGGAATGTAAGTCTTTTCCTGCTATGAGATTATATGAAATCTGCAATAGCTGGAAAAATAAAGGGAAAGTATTCTTTGACGTTGAGGAGTGGCGTCAACTGCTTGGAGCAACTACGAAAAGCTATGATGTATTTTCGCAGTTCAAAAAGGTCATCACGGCAGCGGTAAAAGAGGTTAATAGCAAAACTGATATTAACGTAGAGCCTGAGTATATCAAACAGGGAAGAGCTGTAAAGCAGATAAAATTCCTTATCACAAAGAAGGATAGGGATATAGAACAATTATCAGATAAGACTTTTGCTAAGAGCAAACCTGGCGGTAAGACAACTTATAAGAAAAGACATTCCAGTCTAGATCATGACAATAGTGATAGTGTACGTACATTTGATGTTGCAGAAGCAGATTGCCTAAAACGTATGGAGGAAATCTATGGTTTAGACAATGATATTGCTACCAGAGCCATGGTGGAGCATGGCTTGGTTTATTGTCAGTCAAATATGGAGTATGTGCGGAAGGCTAAATTGGCAGGACAGGTTCGTAATCCAGGCGGTTATCTAGTGCAAGCACTTGAACATGACTATGCTGGTTCAAGGCAGAGCAGTGAAATGGCAAAGACAGCAGAGGAAGCGGAGCACGCAGATAAAGCAAGGTGGAACCGTACAGCTGCAAAAGGTGTCATACCTGCTCAGGAAGATTTAAGCAATATACCGTTAGAGCCTGTCACTGAGGATGGTGCCAAACTTTTAAGAGATTTTGGTGTGGTGAACGAAAAGTACATTGCAAGATGGTCAGGTTCTTATCCAGCAGCATTTTTACAGAAAACCTTCACGGCTATGAGAAAGAATGATAACCTGCCACTGAATGACATGGATTATATAGATACCGTCCTTCGCTACAACTACAAGAGAGCATAATTCAGTCATATATACAAAAGAGTGATTGTAGAATGTATTTACATCACTCTTTTGTATGTGATTTTCATAAGCAATTATTATAATTACAAATTCTTGCAGGAGAATTTTCTATCTTGACGAATTGTTGATAGATGAAGATAAGGAGGTAACTACCGTATGGCAGAAGCAAAGAGAAAGCACAGATCAGCCGCAGAGCGTCTGGCAGAAAAGAAAGCATCAATGGAAAAGTTGCAGGCAGATATAGCCAAGCTCCAGAAGCAGGCAGATGATGAAAAGCGCAATGCCATGTTGAAAATCCTCGACAAGAACGGCATTGACACAGAGAGTAAGCTTCATGCTATCTTCAAAGTGGAGAAGTTCATGTCGGAGCACAACATCAGAAACATCAGCGACCTTGCAGAGCTAATCAAACTGGCGCAGCGTGTAGAGCCTAATGTCCTTGAGCGTCTGGGGAAAGACCGAGAAGCACAGAGGACAGCACCGGCAACAGCAAGCGAAGGTTATCCGCAAGCGGGGAACCACAGCGCACTATAACATAATGAAGGGATTAGTGTCCAGCAGACAGTTAAGGCCACAATCCCTTATAATTTCAATCCCTATATAATCCACACCCCCGCATTATAAAAATGCAGCTTACGCTATATAAATACTAATATTAAACGTAAAACTCAATGTATAACAAATATGTGATACATTTAAGCAAAATACATTGAAATATAAGGATATATCCGTAAAAAGGAGGAAAATACTAATTGGGCAATATAAATGTCAGAGTGCCAGACAGCATAGAGATTAGCCTAAAGAAATCCGCCGAGCTAAACGGCATGACACTTTCCGAATATGTCCGCTCAATGCTAACAGGCGAAGCGAAGCCAAACAAACTAAGTCGTGTCACCGTTGAATCGCGCCTGGAAAACCTGGAGGAATCCAACAAGGCCATGACAGATTTCATGCGCAGAACATACAACAACATGCAATACAATGCTGAATTCAACCGCATCTTTCTCAGCAACAGCATGAAGCTCTTAATGCAAGACGCAGGCATGGTGGCAGATGCCTGGAACCAGACAGTACAAGAAATGGAAGAGCGCAGAAGCAAAAAGAGGTGATAAAAGATGATGTCCATCAACATCATCAACCATGAGCAGAGCAAGACCTACTATGAGAAAAGCAAGGACTACTACACCAGGAGCCTAACCAACTATGACCGATGGCATGGTAGCCTTGCTAAAGTACAGGGGCTAACAGGCGAGATGAGCAAGGAGCAATTTGACATGCTCTCAGACCACCTAGCAAAATCCGGCAGGGAGAAACGCCTGGGCCTGGACGCTACCTTTTCAGCGCCCAAGTCTGTCAGCCTCGCTATGGCAATTTCCGAAACAAACAAAGAAGAAATCATCCGGCTGCACCAAGCAGCCGTAGACAAGGCGTTGGAGACAATCGAAATGGACTATCTCCAGACGCGCAGCGATGGCAGCAGATTCAACAGTCGCAATATGGCAGCAGGCGAGTTCGTTCATTTCCTTAACCGCAACAACGAGCTGGATCTCCACAGCCACTGCGTCATCATGAACGAAACCTTTGCCGAAGGGAAAATGCTTACCCAGGACTACGGCAAGCTGATGAACGCCCAGAAGACCATCGGCCTCATCTATCGGCAGGAACTTGCCAAGGGCTTGCAGCAAGCAGGTTACGAACTGGAAATCACAGACAAGGTGCAGGGCCTCTTTGAACTCAAGGGATATAACCGTGAAATCGTCATGGAGTACAGCACCAGGCGGCAGGAGATACTGGCAGAGGCCGAAAAGCTGGGCCTGCCCAATAACGCCAAGGTCATGCAGATGGCAAACTTCGCCACACGCAAAACCAAAGACCACAATGCCGACCTTGAGAAAATTATGGAGGAAGTCAAGCGCGACCTCTACGACAACGGCAGAATCAACATCATCAGGAAGGACGGACAGGAACATGGACAATCTTATCAGCAGGAACCAGCAAAGGAACACGGAGCGAGAACTCCAGGAAGGGATATTGCAGGCGAGGCCGGAGAATCCAGTTTTGCGCGTCCTCTCGGAGCAGAAAGACAAAACATTGTCCCCCTTGCAGAAAGATGTGGCTTGCCGCTACTGTCCGAACGCGGTTTGGATGCGCCAGAGAAGCCAGCTGATATGCTTCTGCCGAATCGTGCAGTCTGTCGTCTGGCAAAGCTCCAATCCGAAACAATCAGAAATCATTATGTGCAGCGCGAGAATGGGCGTGAACGGCTGAAGGCCATCGACCAGATAACCAAAGATACAATCAAGGAACTCAGCGCAGAGAAATTTGCCTTCACCGTGCCGGAGGCCAGGCACCGCATAATGGCGGCAGGAGTGCTACACTGCATCAGCGAAACCGAAGCACAGCAAGCTATGGACAGAGCCGACCTCATCAAGTTGGGGCGCGTGGAAGGTGACAGCAGGAATGTCTACCTCACCACTCAGGAAAATATCCGGCGAGAAAAAGAGATAGTCCAGCGGATGCAGGAGGGCAAGCAGCAGATAAAAGCAGTCAGCATGGAAGAATCCGGCAGACTGCTCTCGGAAGTCCAGCGGGAGAAGCATTTGACACCGAATAAGGAACAGACAGCCGCCATACATCATATCATGACCAGCCATGACAGATTTTTATGTGTACAGGGGCTGGCCGGAACAGGCAAGACCTACACCATGAACACCCTGCGCGAGATGTGCGAAAAAGATGGCATAGCTATCCGTGGCGTATGCTTCACAGGCAAAGCGGCAGACGGCCTGCAAACAGAAAGCGGCATCACATCCGGCACCATTCACAGCTTCCTCAACAAATTGGAGAAGGAATCCTTGCCGCCAGAGGAACAGCAGCCAAAGATCGAGGGCATCAAGCAGAGCTGGGATTTCTCCCATGTGCAGCCAGTCTCCGGCAGGGAGATCTGGATTGTCGATGAAGCCGGCATGGTAGACGATAAGCTCATGGAGCAGCTGCAGAAAGCAGCCGTGGCCAGGAACGCGCAAGTAGTCCTCTCCGGCGATTATGACCAACTGCCGCCAGTCGGAGCCGGAACGCCGATGAAAGCCCTGATTGAAGCAGGAGCAGGCACGGCCTATCTGGAGGACATACGCCGCCAGAAGGACATCGACCTTCTGGAAGCCGTGCGCGAATCCGTACAGGGAAACCACCTCAAGACCTTTGACACCCTGCAAAAACGTGGCGACTATCTGGAAATCCAGAACCGGCAGGAGCGGATGCAGGCCATCACCGACAAAATGACCGCAAATCCTCTGGGGAAATATCAGGAGCAGCTGCTCCTGGTCAGCACCAACGCCGACAGGAAAGCCTACAACAAGCAGATCCGCGCCGAATTCGTGACCAGAGGAGAACTCGCGGCCGGACAGCGTTTCGACATCACCGTGCACGGCCCGCAGAAGGACAGCAGGGAGCGCAGACAATTTGCCTCCGGCGACCGCATCATCTTCACAGCCAACAGCAAGCAGCTGGGCGTGATGAACGGCACGATGGCCACCATCACCAGCATGGACGGTAAGAACATCATAGCCAGGACAGACGCAGGAGAGCAGGTTTGCTGGTCTATGGACAAATACAGCAGCATCGACCACGCCTATGCTGTCACCAACTACAAGGCCCAGGGCATGACCGTCCAGACCGTAGTGGCCGATATGAGCACCAAAGGCATCCGGCAGAACCGCAACGCCCTGTATGTGGACATCAGCCGAGCCAAAGAGAAAGCCGTGGTCTATACGGACAGCAAGGACAGGCTGGAGAAACAGACCAGAGACTTTGCCAAGAAAATCACCAGCAAGGACTTCGAGAAACGCATCCTCTCAATGGAACGCGCCGGAGTGAAGAACAACGACCACTACCACGCCCCCAAGGAAAAGAGCCTCGAAACCTTGCTGGAGCAGATGGAAAAGCATACCTTGTATGTTCCCAAGGTGGTGCAGCAGGCTCAGGAACAGCAGGAGCAAGAACGGAAAAGAGAAATTGAACGTGAAGCACCGCGCCAGCCGGAGCCGAAGCTCTCAATTGAAGAGCAGACCTTGCAGCAGATAAGGCAGAGCCATACAGCCAGCAAGTCCAAGGAGTTAGGCTGGAGCAGATAAAAATAGAAGGAGACGCAGCAGAACATGGATAATAATTTCAATCAGAGGCTGGCGGCACAGCAAGAACAGCGCCGGAAGGAGCAGGAGCGTCAGGACAGGCTCTATGAAATGGTGGCCTCCATGCAGAAAAAGCAGGCAGAGCAAGACGCTACCTTGACCCAAATAGCCAACAGACACATTCCTACGGCCAGCGAGGTGGCTGAACACATCTACATCCCCAGCAACAGCATAGATGCCGATGATCTGGCCAGAGCACTGCGAAAATCAGAGAGGGAGAATAGCAGCGGTATTAACAAAGCTGAAATAATTCTTTGTGCCGTGGTAGCAGCTATCTTTATATTGCTAATCGTACCCATCTATCAAAATCATCAGCAGACAGTGCTTCTGGAGCATATCTATGATGCGGAGGTGCTGGCCGGAAATGTACCATCAAAGCTAAGCGTAGAATGGTATAAGGAACATTACCCTGACGGTGTAGTGGCAATACACCAGAAAAACGAAGATGGTACAAACAAGCTAGACCAAGATGGCAACCAGATGTGGGTATATGACATCCAAGCTGATATAACTGCCGAGCAATGGGAACAGGTTAGACCGCAGTTGCAGGATATTATTAAACGAACAGGGCATATCGGCATAAAGGAATGACATAAGGCAGTATAAGCACATAATTGAAAAACAGATTGACAGTCAAGGCGGCTACCAATCTGTTTTTTTGTTTACATAAAATTACATTGTAAACAAATGTAAACTGTTGAATTTTAGTCAATTAAGCATTATAATGTATATGTAAACATTTGATAACTATATAAACAAAACACATGAGGAGATATTACTATGGCAGAAACGAAAACAAAAGCCTTCCGTGCCGATGAGGAAACGATTGAATCACTGGACAGCTGGGCCGAGGCAAAGGGACTCAGGAACAATGAGATACTTCCGGCGCTCATCCGCGCTGCCCAGATGGCCGAGGAAAAAGGCAAGCTCACAGGCCGCAGCACGGAGATCGACAACTTCTCCAGCCTGCTCAGCCAGTTGGAAGCTGCCTATGTTGCCAGCCTCAACCTAGCCAGCAACGCAGATGAGCGTATCAAAAATGAATTTGCAGCACAGCTGGAGCGTCAGGACAAGACCATCAGCAACCTCCAGGAGCAGCTGGCCGAGGCGAAACAACAGGCCGCTGCTGCCAAAGCGGAGCTGTCTGAACAGAAGGACGCCAACAACGCCCTCATAACAGCCGAAGCAGAGGCGCGCAAGGCAGAAGCTACTGCCAAGGCTCAGGTGGAAAAATCCGAGGAGCAAGCTGCAAAGGCACAAAATACGGCAGACGAACTTACCAGCCTCACCACCTCTCAGGCCAAGGAAATAGCTGAACTCAAGAAGGAACTGGCCAGCCTGGACGCCCTGAAGAAGCAACTGGCAGATAGCCAGGCAGAACTCGCCAAGGCCAAGGGCAACATCTCCCGGCTGGATGAAAATCAGAAAGACCTCAAGGCTAAACTGGACGCTGCCAAGCAAGAAGCTAAGGCCGAGGCCGAGCGCATCCGTGGTCGCTACGATGAAAAACTGGAAGTCGCAGCTGAACGCGCTGCCAACGAAAAGCAGGCCGCTGTCCTTGCGGCCAAGGAAGAGGCTCAAAAGAAGATTGAAGCAATTACCGAGAAATATCAGGTCATGCTTACCTCAAAGAAATGATTTTGTGACGAAATCAAAGAGCGTGATTACCGATGATGTGGTAATCACGCTCTTTTTAGCAACTTAACAACCTGTTAAGTTATCAACTTGATTATATATTAACTTATCAAGTTACAATAAACCGGCAGTAACAAACTGCTTGCGAAATTTTTCCATTTCCTTAACAGACTTTTTGGCAATTTTAGCTATGGTCTGGATAGGAAGTCCCTCCTGGAACATGCTGATAAGGTATTCACGTTCCTTCTTGTCAGCACCATCTTGCTCAATCTTATCTACAACATCGCACATGGTCTTGACCTCCCCTGCTTTACTTCGTGTATATGCCTGCTCAAACCTTGCGTCTTTTGTCATGACACTCATCAGCTGCAAAATCTCGTAAATATGCTTCGGTTCTACATTTCCCTCTGTTGGAAAATATTTACCAGTTTTGCGCATTTGGATAAAGAAATCAACTACAAAACGAAAATCACTTTTGAATAATTTAGCTGTTTCATCATCGAGATAAGCTATTTCAAAAAGGTTAATTTCATACTCTTTGAAATACGGTCTTAGTCTCTTATCTATAGGAACTCTCTCTGAAATTTTTCTTGCTTTATCCCAGCGCTTTTTGTAACCATAATAAAGGACTAAACTTATAACTGGATAACGTATTTTCTTCTTTTTAGGTTTATCGTCTAAAAGTTGTTTACGATACGATATGCCATCATATCCAGCCATACGGAGACTCATATCATCTTCAGGCGCTGTTTGATTTTCCATTCCATATAATGCGAATTGAACTTTTCCTGGTTTCCAATATTTCGCAACATCACGCTCTAATTCATGGAAATTGTCATTCGCTTTATACATTGATTTTGGCAACGCATCGCGTAAATCCTTCGAGGTAACAACTTCTTCACCCTTGAATAAAAGAACGTTCAAAATATCGGCAAACACATCATTGAAGTTCAAGAGAATTTTCTCTACTTTGTCTTTGTCGCCCAACGGTTCAGCCTCCTTGCGCGGTAACACTTTGGATATAATAGCTACAATGGCTGGTAATTCCAATATTTTTCTGTTATCAACTTATCATGCTATTAGCTTAACAAGTTGATAACATGATATTTAGTTAAGTTATCAAGCAAGTTGTTCCTTATGTACTGCTAATGAAATTAAATCCGAAACAAACGCCGACATGGTTTTATTTTGTTTGGCAGCTGCAATCCTTAATTTTGAAAAATCATCTGGAGTCAGCATTGCTGAAACATGCTTACTTCTAGTTTGTTTTTTTTCTACTTTTTTATCTTCTTTTATTGAATCAATTACAGCCATACGGTTAGCTCCATATACTTCTTTTTTTTCGCGTGGTAATGCCATTTTAGAGAACCTCCATTTCCTTTAACAATACTTTATAATCCTGAGCACCATTACAATCTTTGTCATAGTCAGATAAAAGCTGCCTAGTGTATTGTGCTTCTCTAATAGATACGTTTTCTCTAATTTTAGTCTTATAAACTTTAGTATCAATCTTTTCCGCCATCTGCCTGAACTCTTTTAACATTTCACGTGCTAACGTAGTACGTTCAGAATATCTAGTAAGAAGAATACCATCTATTTTTAGTTCTGGATTGAAATACTTTTGAATTGCTGATATATCTCTGTATAATTCTACTAGTCCATCTGCACTAAAAGCATCAGCATTCGCTGTTACAATAATTTTATCTGCCGCAACCATAGCGTTTACTGTCAACAAGCCAATAGACGGTGGTGTATCTATTATACAGTAATCATATTCATCTTTTACTTCATCGAGAGCTTCGCGTAAATGGGCCTCTTTGCCAATGACCTTAAACAAATTAGCTTCAACGTCTACCAGAGTACCATCCCCAGCTATGAGGTCATAGCTATCTTTGTGCTGAATAACATCACTAACATGAGGCTGCTTCGTAATAAGCTCGGCACTACCAATAACATCAGGCTCAGTATGACATACACTTGATAGATTGCCCTGCGGATCAATGTCGATAGCCAGAACCTTTTTGCCAGCCTTAGACAGCCCATCTACTAAGGCTAATGCCGTAGTTGTCTTACCAGCACCGCCTTTTTTATTAACAACTGCATAAGTTATCATGTTATCATCTTCCCAACTTGTTAAGTTGCTTGCTTAATATGTTAATATCTTATCTACCAATATTATACATATCAGGTTGATAACTTGTCAACTTGATATTATTTGTATTCTTTTTCCAGTCTATATTGCCTTACAGCACGACTAATGGTGCTTCGGGATAATCCTGTTTCCTCCATGACTTGCTTATAAGGTTCTCCGGCAATGACAAGGCTCACAGCATGTTCTTTCTGGGCAGCAGGTATAGGTGGCCTCCCCTCGCGATACCCTTCCCTGGTTCGCGCATACGCCTTGCCTGCTTGCGTCCGCTCGATAATAAGGTCACGCTCGAACTCAGCAAAGGCCAGCAACACATTGGAAATCAGACGACCAGTAGGCGTATTGTCAATCAGCCCCATGTTCAGCACATGGACATTTACGCCTCGTTCCAGAAGCCCTGCTATCATCTTGCTCCCTTCTGCCGCAGTCCTGGCCAGTCTATCCAACTTCGTGACCATCAACGTGTCCCCATCCTCCAGCTTCGCCAGCAACTGCTCCAAAAGCGGACGCTGCACCGTTGAGCCGGTATACTGCTCCATCACAATCTCCGCACAGCCTCGACCACGCAGCTGTTCCACCTGTTCATCCAGACTGTTGCCGTGTGCGGCTTGAATCCTGGTGCTTACTCTCGCATAACCATATATCATAAGTGTTCTCCTACCTTATCGTCCCTATAACATATGTTTACATTGTAAACATATGTTATAGATAATAATTTCTCCAAGGAATCTGTCAAAAAGGGCCTGGCTCAATGACAACACTGTCATAAAGCCAGGCCCTTTTTGAACAAGAGTTTTGACGCATTATCTGCCCTTATATTACGGCATCAGCTTCGATGTGTCAAAACTCTTGATAAAACATTGTCCATCACACATGGACATCAACCCTTCTTTTAAAATAGACTTGCATTATAATAACTTTTAAGTTATTATTTAGTTAGATAAGGGGGCTGTGCATGTATCAAATACATTTCTATAAAGACAAAGACGGCAGGTCAGAGCCATTGGAATATATCAGGGAACTGGCCAGCAAGGCGAACAAATCCAGCCGCATCAAACTGCACAAGATACAAGACTACATGGGCATATTGCAGAAGCATGGCACAGCGGCAGGTATGCCATATGTTAGGCACGTTGAGGGCAATATCTGGGAGTTGCGCCCGCTCAGGGACAGGTTCATGTTTGCGGCATGGGATGGCAGCGGTTTCGTCATTCTGAGCCGTTTCATGAAGGACACTCAGAAAACGCCGAAAAAGCAGATAGACAAGGCCAAGAGGCTGTTTGATGATTTCCGTGGGAGGATGAAAGATGAGTAAGCAGGCATACGCGGAGGCGCTTGAGCAGGCAAAGGAGAATTTCCAGGACCTTCAGGAGCGGGGCAGCGAGGCATTGAGCGAAAGCTGGGATGATGTCCAGCGTGAGCTATTTTCTCCTGCTGAGATTTCGGAGAGCCGCCTGAGGGTGGAATTGATGGGGGAGCTTATCAAGGCTAGGCATGAGCAGGGCGTATCACAAAAACGCCTGGAGGAACTGAGCGGGGTCAAGCAGCCGGTGATTGCGCGGATGGAGAAGGGAACAACGAGCCCACAACTGAGCACGTTCCTGAAAGTCCTTGCACCATTAGGGAAAACCTTAGCCGTTGTACCTATTGAAAATTAATCAACGGCATCACTACTCGCTTTTGAATAAGGAGGCACCCAGTATCTACTCGGGTGCCTCCTTATTTATAGTACCAAAACTCCTGACAATCGCCTTACTGATTTTTTTCTGCTGAAGACTAGGGCTGCGCTGATGAGCACCCAGGCCGTATCGCCTGTATTGAGCATAAGATCAGATCCTTCCTGAAGAATATGCAGGATAATATAAAAGCTACGACAAACATCGGGACTGCAATAGTCCCGTCAATAGAGCCGGAAAAACATAAAGACCCCACAGAGTCCGGTACCTGACTCTATGGGGCCTCATTGCCTCGGTTCGTATTGATGGGCTTTATTATAGGGGGCTGCGGGGGGTGCTGTCAATAAGAGGAAAGTAGGTATACAAGTATACATCGAGAGACTTATCCAGAGCAATGGTGCGCGACTCTCCGTATGCGCTCAAAGGGATTGCCCTCGAAAGCATAACGCAGATATAAAGATGCGTCAGAACATCTGAATGTGACCTTTTTTAATTTTAGTTTGCTGGACTTTTTGATTTGTTCAATGTAATACTGCGCATCCTTGGAACTGCAAGAACCATTTTCTATGATGACTGTGATGTCATCAATCCGCATGATGCAACACCTTCTTTTTTCGTCTGATATTGCTGCTTTGCACGGTGAGATCATAGCCGGTGATATTATTTATGCTGACCATAAGCATGAATGCCTTGCAGCGCGCTAAGATTTCCGTGTATTCTATGTTACGGCTTGGTTCTCATGCCGATTGATAGGCGGCCTCGCAGGCAGAAGCCTCTTCTTTTTCTCCGGCATCGGCCTCTGTGCCCGGCACTGGTTGAAGCACATGTGTCTCAGAGAGGCGCTTGTACCAGTAAGCGCTCTTCTTCGGCCAGCGCTTCTGCGTCTCATAGTCAACATAGAACAGGCCGTAACGCTTATTGTAGCCGTTGCTCCAGGACAACATATCCTGGAGGCTCCAGATGTAGTAGCCGCGGACATTGACGCCTTCGTCAATGGCACGCAGCACGGCCTCCAAATGCTCCCGCACATAGGCAATGCGCGGCGTATCGTCAATCTCGCCGTTTTTCAGCTCATCCTTGTAGCCCATGCCGTTTTCGGTGATATATAGCTCCTTGTAGTTCGGGTAGTCGTGAGCTATGCGCTTGAGCTGGCGATACATGCCTTCAGGATAAATGGGCCAGTCCCAATCCGTTGTCGGCACCTCCGGGTTCGTCACGCGCGCGCCGATGCCCCTGAGGGCGAAGACGCTTGTGCCCTTTTCGCCGGTGGAGTTGTTGAACACTTTGCTTTCACCATCATAGGCCTGCAGGAAATGGCTGGAATAGTAATTCATGCCGAGGAAATCAATTTGCGCGGCCGCCTCGCGGAAATCACGGAAATCCTGCGGATCAGTGGCCAGCACGCCCCAGTTCTTCTCCAGGATCTCGTCGATGAGATCCATTGTCTCATCGCTGTAACGTCCCAGGAAACAGGCATCAAGCATGAAGCGATTGGAAATGGCATCGTCTAGTTGGGCCGCATGCCGGTCAGCCGGAGAGTCCGTGAAAGGAACTTTGCCCTCCAAAGTATGCACGATGCCTATTTTTCCCGGCAATCCCATGCTCTTGTAGAGATTCACGGCCCGTGCATGGGCAACCATCAGGTTGTGCTCGATCTGGATGGCCTTTGCAATCTCGAAATGCTCGCAGGGCGGGAAATTGCCGGCAATATAGCCGTTTTGGGCAATGGACCAAGGCTCGTTGAAGGTCGCCCATTGCTTCACCTGCTGCCCGAATGCCTCGAAGCAGATGCGCGCGTATTCGACGAACTCTTCTATGAGATTGCGGTTCAGCCAGTGGCCGTCATGGAAAAATGGCAGCGGGGTATCGAAATGATGCAGCGTGACCAGCGGCTCCACGTTCTGGGCCTGGCATTCCGCAATCAGTTTGCGATAGTAGTCTATGCCCTTCTGGTTTATTTTCCCTTTGCCTTCCGGCAGGATGCGTGTCCAGGACAGGGAGATGCGAATGCCGTTCACGCCGAAGTCGTGGGCGAGCTTGATATCCTCAGGGTATCTATGGTAGAAATCGCTGGCCGGGTCGCCATCGAAGCGGCTCTCCGGACGCGCCATATGCTCGTCCCAGACGCAGGGCCCGCGCCCGTCCTCTTTAGTCGCGCCCTCGACCTGGTAAGCTGCGGTTGCGCCGCCAAAGACAAAGTTCTCCGGGAATCTAGCAAGTTCAGACATGTTCTTCACCTCACGCCTTCTGGAAAATCTTCACAAGCCGCTTGTCAATGTCCGACAGGAGCATCGCCGTCATCAGATGGTCCTGGGCATGCACAGTAAGGAAGCCAATCTCGATGTCCTCGCCCTGCGCTTCCTTAGTAATGAGCTCGGTCTGCTGGTTATGCGCGGAGAGTATGAGTTCATCGCCTTCCTTGATCAGTGCAGCGGCACCGGAAAAATCCTTATCGGCAATCTTGTCCATGGCCTCCAGGTACTTTGTGCGCGCGTCGCCGGAATATGCCACGATTTCCATTGCCATCATTGCCATATCGTCTTTCGTCATTGCCATTTTGCTCGTCCTTTCTTTACTGCACGTCGATTGCTTTTCGCTTATGATGCTATTATAGCGCATGGCAAACGGCAGTGGTTTTCATCTTTTGAAAACGCTTCCAAACAGAGCCTGAGGCATTGCGTTGCTTGAAGCGGCGGCGTTATAATATGCCCAGCAAGAGCATCAACGAATATTCGGAGGTCTTAGCCATGCTCATCAAGATTGACCAGAACTTCCACAAGCACCTGACCGAGACGGAGCATACGGTCATCACTTTCCTTAATGCGCATGTTGAGGACATCATGCGCATGTCCATCACCGATGTCGCAGAGGCTACGTACTCCTCGCCGGCCACGGTCTCCCGCACCATCAAGAAGTGCGGTTTCTCCGGCTTTGCCGAGCTGCGCTATCGCGTGGCCCGGGAAACGGAGTCGGCAGGACATGACAGCCTCGCAGTAAATGAGATCTTCAATAAATCCCTGCTGGAGGTGACACGCACAATAGACCACCTCAGTCAAGAGATTGTGCTCTCTGTGGTCAAGGAACTGCGCACGGCTCCCCGCATCTACCTGCTGTCACGCGGGCTGTCTGAGCATGTGGCGGAGGAATTTGCCCTTAAGCTGCAGCTTTTGGGCTGCAACGTCTTCGCCAACTCAGATGCCGCCACCATGCAGGAAATCACAAGCAACGCGAAGCCCCATGAGCTGGTCGTCATCTTCACCCTTTCCGGCAAGACGCCGGAGCTTGTCAGTGCTGCAGAGAACGCTTTATCGCGCGGCGGACGTCTCATCACCATCACCTGCGGGCCGCCGGACAGTCCGCTCGCGCAGTTGGCGCACCGGACTGTCTTCGGCTACCGCCACCAGCACGTTTCCATCCGCAGCGTCGATGCGGCCTCGCGCCTGCCGTTGTACGTCATCTCCCGCATCCTGATCGATTATTTGTCACAGGAGCTGCAGGAGGAACATGATAAAGCGGCTCGCAAGCAAGCCGCCCAGCGGAGCAAGCACTATTTTCAAGTTGAAAGCTGATTCATAGGAGGAATCTACCATGAGCAGAAAATATGAACATATCGTCTTTGACCTGGACGGCACGCTTATCGATTCGGAGCTGCCCTGCCTGAAGACCTGGCAGCATACGCTGCGCCGTTATGGATATGAATTCACGCTGGAGGAGGTACGGAAGGTCTTCGGCCTGCCGACCATAGAGTCGCTGGCCGGACTCGGGGTAACGGGCGTGGATGCGGAGGAGTTCCAGCAGCAGTGGTTTGAGGATTATCATCTTGTTGCCTCCGAAGCAACATTCTATCCCGGCACGGAGGAATTGCTGCGCAGGCTGAAGGAGGCCGGGCTGTCCATAGGTGCTGCGACCTCGCGCACCCAGCAGGAATACGATGCCTTCTTCCCGCATTTCCACTTGGAGCGTTTCATGGGTCTCGTAGTGGTGGCTGACATGACAGAGAAGCACAAGCCCGAAGCGGACCCGTTGCTCTATTACGCTGAGCAGACCGGAGCCAGTCCTTCAGAATGCCTCTTCATAGGCGATATGCCGACAGATATGGCCGCAGCCAGGGCGGCAGGATTTGGTGCTGGCCTGCTTGCTTGGACGCCGGACAAGGACCGCATCGAGGCAGACAGGATTTTCCATTCCTGTGAGGAACTCCAGCAGGCTCTGCTGATGTAAAATTATTTCATAAATAGACGTTTTCTTCTTTTCCGTTTGAGTAGGGGCTGCTGCACCAACGCGTTATGCTATGCGTTGGCCAGCAACCTCTTTTTCATTTCCATAAGCAATGAAAATGTTTTCATGACTTGGAAACTGTAGGGACGTGGATTTTGCTATAATGATTCTGCAAGGTAAGTGATGAATGAGAAAACGGCAAAAAAGTTTACAGTTTATTCCTTTCAATTAATTAGGAGGCAAGCCTTATGGATATGCTGGCAAAAATGAAAACAGTCTTTATGGAGAGGTTTGGCGACAAAAAGACTCGTGCCTTTTTCTCACCAGGACGGGTGAATCTAATCGGTGAGCATACGGACTACAACGGCGGCCATGTCTTCCCCTGTGCGATTTCGCTTGGCACCTATGCGCTGGTAGCTGATCGTGATGATATGAAGACCAATGTGTTCTCGGTCAATCTGGCAGATAAAGGCATCATCGGATTTGAAATGTCCGGGCTCAAGCATGACGCAACTAAGGATTGGGCGAATTATCTTATGGGAGTCGTCAGCATGTTCGAGGAAGCCGGGCATAAATGCAGCCACGGTTTCGACATAGCAATCGGCAGCACTTTGCCGGGCGGTTCTGGCCTATCTTCCTCTGCTTCCTTAGAGGTGCTGATGGCGGTCATCCTGAACGAGGCTTTCGGCTTCGGACTGGATATGGTGGAGATGGTGAAGCTGGCGCAGCGGGCTGAAAATGTTTTCGTCGGCGTGAACTGCGGCATCATGGATCAGTTCGCGGTGGGCATGGGCAGGAAGGACTGCGCCATCCTGCTCGACTGCAATACGTTGGAGTACCGTTACAGCAAGCTCGCGCTGGAGAATGCGAGCATCGTGATCACGAACACGAACAAGCCGCACAGCCTCGCTTCTTCCGCTTATAATGTGCGCCGTGCCCAGTGCGAGCACGCGCTGAACGAGCTGCGGGAGGTGCGCCCGGAACTCAAAGCGCTCGGCGAGTTGACGAATCCGGAGTACGACAAGCTGGCCGGCCATATCTCGGAGCACTTGGAGCGCCAGCGCGCCCGCCATGCAGTCTATGAGAACCAGCGCACCTTGGCGGCGGTAAAGGCTTTGGAGAACAGCGACGTGGCCGAGTTCGGCCGCCTGATGGACGCGTCGCATGTGTCCCTGCGCGACGATTACGATGTGACGGGCAAGGAACTGGACACGCTGGTGGAGCTTGCCTGGCAGCAGCCGGGGGTCATCGGCTCGCGCATGACCGGCGCCGGTTTTGGCGGCTGCACGGTCAGCCTGGTGCAGAACGAGGCGGTCGAGGCTTTCAAGGCAAATGTGGGCAAGGCCTATGAGGAGGCCATTGGCTATGCTCCAAGCTTTTATGTCGCGAGCATCGCTGACGGCACACATCGCCTGTAATTTGGCATAGTGGACAAAATTGTTTGGCTTGAAATAAAAGGAGAGAGCATCATGTCAATTTTGGTATGCGGCGGCGCAGGCTATATCGGTTCCCATGCGGTGCATCAGTTGGTCGCGAAGGGCGAGGAGGTCGTCATCGTCGATAACTTGCAGACTGGCCACCGTAGCGCCCTGAATCCGGCTGCCAAGTTCTACGAGGGCGATATCCGCGATGCCGCTGTGCTGGACAAAATTTTCACCGAGAACAAGATTGAAGCGGTCATCCATTTCGCGGCCAATTCTCTGGTGGGCGAGAGCATGGAGAAGCCGCTGAAATACTTCAACAATAATGTGTACGGCATGCAGGTCTTGCTGGAGGGCATGGTCAGGCACGGCGTGGACAAGATTGTCTTTTCCTCCACGGCAGCCGTCTATGGCGAGCCGAAGCGCGTGCCCATCGAGGAGGACGACCCGACGGAGCCGACCAATACTTACGGCGAGACGAAGCGTACAATGGAGAAGATGATGAAGTGGGTCAGCCAGGCAGACGGCGTGCGCTATGTGTCTCTGCGCTACTTCAATGCGGCAGGGGCACTGCCGGACGGCTCCATTGGCGAGGACCATCACCCGGAGACGCATCTGATTCCGCTGATCCTGCAAGTGCCTCTCGGCAAGCGCGACCATATCACTGTCTATGGCGATGACTACGCGACGCCGGACGGCACCTGCCTGCGCGACTACATCCATGTGGTGGATTTGGCGGACGCGCATGTGCTGGCGCTGGAATATTTGCGCAAGGGCGGCGAGAGCAATATCTTCAACCTCGGCAACGGCCAGGGCTTCAGCGTGAAAGAGATGATAGAAGCTGCTAAGAAGGCCACGGGCCGCGAGATCAAGGTCGAGATGGGGGCGCGCCGCGCAGGCGACCCGGCGCAGCTCATCGCCTCCAGCGCCAAGGCGCGCAGGGTGCTCGGCTGGCAGCCGCAGTTCACGGATGTGGAGCAGGTCATCGGCACGGCATGGAACTGGCACCAAAAGCATCCTGAAGGTTATCAGGACTAAGGCACAGATAATTTTTTAGAAGGGGAGCGGCAGATATGTCCATCGGCACGGAAATCAATCGTTTGCTCAATTACGCTTTGCAGCAAGGCTTGCTGGAGGAGGCGGACCGCTATTACGCGGCGAACCGTTTGCTCGCGCTGCTGCATCTGGACGAGTATGTGCCAGAAGCGGTGGCAGAGGAACTGCCCTATGCGCAGCCAGTTCTGGACAAGCTCTTAGACTATGCGGTGCAGACCGGCCTTATCGAGGACACGGTGAACGAGCGCGACCTTTTCGACACGGCACTTATGGACTGCGTGACGCCACGCCCTTCCGAGGTCATCCGCTGCTTCGACGCGGATTATGCGCAGTCTCCGCAAAAGGCCACGGAACATTATTACCAGTTCAGCCAGGCTACGAACTATATACGTCCCGACCGCATCGCGAAGAATCTCGTCTGGCAGGCAGATACGGAGTACGGCAAGCTGGATGTGACCATCAACCTCTCCAAGCCGGAGAAGGACCCGAGGGACATCGCGAAGGCCAAGCAGGTCAAGTCTTCTTCCTATCCGCGCTGCCTGCTCTGCCGCGAGAACGAGGGCTTTGCGGGCCATGCGGTCCATCCGGCGCGCCAGACGCACCGCCTGATTCCCTTGCAGCTGGCAGGCAGGCCGTGGTATCTGCAGTATTCACCGTACACCTATTACAACGAGCACTGCATCGTGCTGAATGAGCAGCATGTGCCGATGAAGGTATCGCGCACTACCTTTGAAAACATCTTAGACTTCCTCGACTACCTGCCGCATTACTTCTTAGGCTCCAATGCGGATCTGCCGATCGTCGGCGGCTCCATCCTGTCCCATGACCATTACCAGGGCGGCCATTACGAATTCGCGATGGCAAAGGCCACCGTAGAAAAGGAATACAGCTTCAAGGGCTTCCCCGAGGTCAAGGCAGGTCGCATCAAGTGGCCGATGTCAGCGCTGCGCCTTCGCTCCGCAAACAGGGCGCAGCTGCTGGACCTGGCCGAGAAAATCCTGGCCAAATGGCGAGCGTACAGCGATGCGAGCGTGGAGGTGCTGGCGGAGAGCGCGGGCGAGCCGCATAACACGATCACGCCAATAGGCCGCCGCCGCCGCGGCGACTACGAGTTCGACCTGGTGATGCGCAACAACCGCACGACCAAGGAGCACCCGCTGGGCCTATTCCATCCTCATGCGGAAGTCCATCATATCAAGAAGGAGAATATCGGCCTGATCGAGGTGATGGGCCTGGCCGTGCTGCCGGGGCGCCTGCGCACGGAGATGGCAGAACTGGGCAGCCTGCTGGTGCAGGGCGTGGAGGATATTTCGAATAACGAAAGGCTTGCGCTCCATGCGGATTGGTACAGAGAACTGCGCCGGAAATACCCGCAAGTGCAGCAGGCCGAGGTCAAGGCCGTCTTGCAGAAGGAAATCGGGCAGGTCTTTGCAACTGTACTTGCCCATGCCGGTGTCTTCAAGCGCGACGAACAGGGTCTGGCGGCTTTTGACCGCTTCGTAGCGGCTGTGAATAAATGATAGGATAGGGGCGGGGTGGCGTAGGTGCTGCCCCGTCCTTTGTCCGTAAGGGAGGGGCTGACAAATGGCAGAGGAAGAAGCGACAAACAAGAACGCTACCATCATAGATGTGGCCCGGAAATGCGGTGTATCAGTCGCAACGGTCTCCCGCGTGGTGAACAAGAGCTATCCGGTGAGCGAGAAGACACGCGAGCGCGTGCAAGCCGCCATCGACGAACTGCATTACGTGCCGAACGTCCAGGCTCGCGAGCTGAACCTCAGGCAGTCCACGACCATTGGCGTGGTGGTGCCGGGCCTTTATAATATGTTTTTCGCGAAAATCATAGACGGCATCGAGGCGACGGCCAGCAACGGCAGGTATTCCCTGCTTCTGTCCTGCGCGCGCAAGGGTCCCGCCCAGGAGCAGGCCGCAGCGAAGGAATTGATAGCGCGCAACGTGGCCGGCATCATAATCATCAGCTCTGATACGGAGAGCCAGGAGGAAGCTTTCTACAAGCGTCTGGCTGCCCGCACGCCGCTGGTCTTCATCAACGGTTATCGTGAGATAGAGGGTGTCTCCTATGCCATGGCCGCAGAGGGAGCCGACACCTGTATAGCAAATTTAGTCCCGCCGAAACAAGCTGTTTTTGACCAACAGATATTCCAACTTGGCTGCGCAGCGGCCGATCTGGTCATAAGGAACATTCGCTTGAGCCAGACGCTGCCTGCCTTTCTCTCCCCGAACATCACGCAACTTCTGATAAAAACTACCGCATAGCTCCCTTCGCCACGCCAGAGGAAATATGAAAGCTTTGCATAACGTTGAAAGTAAAAATGGCACGTAGCCCCTGGGATGTGCTGATTTGCTGAACGCCGATGGCGCAGATATAAAAGTATCCTGGCATGATCTGCAATGCCAGGATACTTTTCTTTATGTATTTAGACGGCCGGCCCGGTGGAGTCTCTTTCAATAAGCTTGTTTTCCAAAGTGATGTCCTGCGTCTCGCCGGTCTTTATCTGGTGGATGATAGCCTCGGCGGCTTTATGTCCCAACTCGTACATATTCTGATCCATGGTGGTGAGGTTTGGCTCGACGTATTTGGCGGGAGGAGTGTTGTCATAGCCGATGACGGAGATGTCCTCTGGCACGCGCAGCCCGAGGCGCTTGCAGGCGTTGACGGCGCCCAGGCCCATCAGGTCATTGCAGCAGAGGATAGCCGTGGGACGGGAATTCTGCAAGCGGGGCAGCAACTGCTCGACGGTAGCTTCAACGGTGTCTGCGCTGTTGCCGTTCCCGATGTTCAGCACGCTGCCCTGGGCCAGCCCATTTTCCTGCAGGAACTGATGGAAGGCTCTTTCCTTGATTTCGTAGGAATCGGACAGGCCGCCGCGGACCAGCATGAGCCTGCGGTGGCCGAGGCCGTACAGGTAGTTTAGAGCCTTGCGAGCGCCTGCGGCCTCATCATTGGCGACATAGCAGGCACCTTCGATATGGTGGTAGGCGTTGATGAAGGCCATAGGGATGGTCATGGCGAGGTCTTCGTAGAGAGACTGCCGCAAGTTTTCGGTATTTGGGCTTATGACGATGACCCCGGCCGCCTTATTGTATATGTATTCGGTGATGCAGGCCATTTCCCGCTCGGGATC
>CACXHG010000061.1 GCA_902767355.1 uncultured Bacteroidia bacterium | reverse complement strand
TGGTCAAGACAGAGATTTTCCAGAGCGCGATAGACCAGGTGATGGAGGGCCTTTCAAAATGAGAAAGCACTGGATTGACAATCTGCGTTGGGTCACGGTACTGCTGGTGCTGCTCTACCACGTCTTCTATTTCTATAACAACAAGGGAGTCCTTGGCGGCATAGGCGGCTTTGGCGAGTACCCTGCCAGCCCGCAGTATCAGGATATTATTATGTATATCCTCTACCCCTGGTTCATGCCGCTGCTGTTCATCCTGGCCGGCATCAGTTCAAGGTACGCACTTCAGAAGCAATCGGCCCGGGAGTGGTTCCGATCCCGCACCCGCAAACTGTTGGTGCCCGGCACCATCGGCCTGTTTGTGTTCCACTGGATGGTGGGATACTTTAATACGGTCGTAGTCGAGAGGGAGGGCGTGTTTGACGGAGTACCGGCAGTGGCAAAGTTCATAATTATGGCCATCAGCGGCACCGGCCCGCTCTGGTTCATACAGGTGCTCTGGCTGCTGTGCCTGGTGCTGCTCCTGCTACGCGCCATTGACCCCAAGGACCGCCTCTGGAGCGCTTGCGGAAAGTTTTTCGGCGGCATCAGGGAAAGCCGCGCGGCCTGTTATGCACAGCGCGAGACCGGCATAAACGACGGGGAAACCGGCACAAGGGCAAATAACGTGGCCGGCGATGCACAGTGCGAGAACAGCGGGGAGACTTCGCCGGGCGGCGGCGCGGCCGCTGGTGAGACCTTGCCGGACAGCAGCAAAGCTGGCAAGGCCCGGGACCGTAAAGGCATCGTGCGCACAATAGCGATTGTACTG
This sequence comes from uncultured Bacteroidia bacterium, assembly GCA_902767355.1. Lineage (GTDB taxonomy): Bacteria > Bacteroidota > Bacteroidia > Bacteroidales > UBA932 > Equibacterium. Next base: position 20,882 of record CACXHG010000061.1, on the reverse strand, counting down.
CTGGGCATACTGTTCTGGCTGGGCGAACAAACGCTCATACGCGAGCCGAGGCCCCAGAGCCCGGACGGACTATACAATCTGTACAAGCCTCTGTTCTACCTTGTTCCGTTCCTGCTGGGTTACTACGTTTTCAGCCACGAGGCGGTTCAGCAAAAAGTAGCCAGGGCCTGGGTTCCTCTTCTGGCCGGCGCAGTGATAGCCGGCGCAGCGCTGATAATCACCACTTTCGGTCAGGACAACACTTCGCCGGCATATCTCCAGAGCCCGCTCAACTGCCTCTACGGATGGCTGGCCTGCCTGGGTATGATGGGCTGGTTTGCGGCCCGCTTCGATGCCACCAGCCGCTTTGCCGGCTATATGACGAGCTCCAGCTACGGCATCTATATTGTCCACTATCTGGTAATTGCCAGTCTGGGCTACATGATGAAGACCTACACCCAGCTGCCGCCGGCGGCAATGTATCTGATTCTGGCCGCGGCCGTGTTCACGCTCTCTCCCCTGCTCTACGAAATCCTGCGGCGCATCCCCTTCGTGCGCTGGTGCGTCTTTGGCCAGAAGGCACCCAGGCAATAGGCTCTGCGGGCCTGACGGCAGTGCCTGAGATGCGCCTCACTGCTGGAGCATAACCGTCTATTACTCTGCGAATTACACAAAGTTACCCCTACAAAAAGCAAGGGGTAACTTTTCATATACATCTAAGTGTCAGCGCTTTACACTCCAGCCGCAAATGGACAGAGCGGCAGGGCAGCATCGGCATTTGGCGGAAATGCTCCACGTCATTAGAACCGAAAATGCTATATTTGCGTCAAATAACCCCCACATGGACGGACCCAAGGCCGAGAAAATAGAACAGATGTTCGACTCGATTGCAGGCGACTACGACCGCCTCAATCACCTTATGTCGCTGGATATAGATAAAAGTTGGCGAAGACGTGCCATACGGCAGGTCGTGGACAAAGACCGGCCACAGGCCATCCTGGACGCTGCCTGCGGCACGGGGGACTTTGCCATAGCGATTGCCCAGGCCGCGAACCCCAAAACACAAGTCACCGGCGTGGACCTGTCGGAGAATATGCTCGCCGTGATGAAGGAGAAGGTGGAGCGCAAAGGCCTGCAGCAGCGCATCAGCACCCGCCAGGGCAACTGCGAGAGCCTCCCGTGGCCGGACGACAGTTTCGACCGCGTGACGATAGCTTTCGGCATCCGCAATTTCGAGCACAGGGAGCTGGCGCTGAGGGAATTCCTGCGGGTGCTGCGCCCGGGCGGCCGGCTGGTGATCCTGGAACTGAGCGTGCCCTCCAACCGCATAATACGCTGGCTGTACAATCTGTATTTCACCCGCATCCTGCCCCGCATCGGCGGCCGCATTTCCGGCGACAAAGCGGCCTACAACTACCTGCCGGCATCGGTGCTCAAGTTCCCAGGCCGCAGGCAGTGGACGGCCACCATGCAGGGCTGCGGCTTTAAAAATGTCCGCCACAAGGCATTCACGCTGGGAATCTGCCGCATGTACACGGGGGAGAAAGACATGGGGAGCCCCACGGCCGGACAGTAAAAGCTACGGCACCGACCCTAATAGCAAAGGCCCATGTTACTGACCGGAGAACAGGCCGGGAAAGCAGAGAAGAAACCCCGGCCAACAGCAATAAACCAGACATTATGACACTCAAAGCCTGCCTTAAATCTATGCGCCTGCGCACCCTGCCGCTGTCCCTGGCCGGGACCGTCACGGGCATTTTCTGCCTGGGGACCGGAGGCTGCGCGCATCCGGTGCCGACAGTTATATTCCTGGCGCTGACCACTGCCCTGCTGCAGGTGCTCTCCAACCTGTCCAACGAGCTGGGCGACACCTTGCACGGCACCGACACGGCCCAGCGCGAAGGGATACACTACAGCCTGCAGGACGGGGACATGACCATCCCCCAGATGCGCCGCCTGATTGCCGGCACGGCCATAAGCTGCTGCATATCAGGTCTGGCGATGCTCTGGGCATCTTTCGGCAGCCTGCTGCACATAGAGGTGGGGATACTGCTGGCTCTGGGCGCCGCCGCCATCTGGGCCGCGATGCACTACACCCTGGGCAAGAACCCCTACGGCTACCGCGGCCTGGGCGATTTGTTCGTCTTCGTCTTTTTCGGACTGGTGTCCACCTGCGGCGCCTGCTATGTGTGCGCCCACGATTTCGGCCTCAGGACGGTGATTGCGGCCAGCATACTGCCCGCCTGCGGCATCGGCTGCTTGTCCATAGGCGTGCTGAATGTCAACAACATACGCGACGCAGCCACCGACGCGGCCAACCGTACCACGGTGGCCATACGCCTTGGCGCAGAGGGCGCGAGAATCTATCAGACGGCGCTGATTGTGGCTGGACTGGTGTTCATAGCCGCCCACGCCGCGGGACTCTCTGCACTGATGGCCCGCCTGCCGGCAGAAGGCGGCTGGGGACGCTGGCTGTGGCTTATAACCATCCCGCTGTTTATCAAGCATCTGCACGGCGTATGGACGCGCAGCGGACGAGCCTTGGACCCCATGCTCCCCTTGCTGGTGATGAGCACCTTCGCCCTGGCAATACTGCTTGGAGCAGGACCGCTGCTTTAACGCCCCTTTAATGCATAGACCGCGCGGGCCGTCCAGACGATAATGGCGGCCAGGATCCAGCGCGAGAAAAGGATCACCCACCAGACGCCGCCGGCGAGCGAAAAGAGAATCAAATCTTCCAGATTGCTGTGGGCGACGCCCACGTGCAGATTGACAAGGTCGATATCCCGCTGGCTCAAGCGGCCGCTGGCAGCTTCTTTCATCATTGCAGCGCCGCCGTAGGCCAGGCCGATGATGTTGGCCACCACCCAGAAGAAGGCGCAGCCCGCCGGCAGGCCAAACACGGCCATGAGCGGCTTGAGGGCGCGGGACATGGGTTCCACGGCGCCGGAGTCGGCGATAATCTGCTGCAAGATATTGAGAGCGAAGATGATGCAGGTCATCTTGAGGGCCAGCCGGAGCATCCCCACAAGCCAGGCCAGGAACTGATCCCAGAAAGGCAGCGTGAAGGCGGCCGCGGCCTCGGCAGTCTCTGCTGCGGCTCCCCAGTCGGGCAGTACCAGATTGAGCACGAAGCCCATGGCTATAGACGACAGCGTGCGCACCACAATCACAAGTATGGCGCTGGTGCCGGTCTTTTTCTGCACGGTGGTCTCTACCGGCATATTGTGGGCGCAGAGGGTCATCACCGCCAGGATGGTCATCTGGCGCACGTTCAGGCCCATGGTGACGCCGGCCGCGATGGCGCTGTAGCAGTTCACAAAATAGCCCGACACCCAGGCCAGCGAGGCCGCGCCGGGCAGGCCGAAGTGCTTGAAAAGCGGCTCCAGATACACCGAGAGCCACTGCAGCACCCCGAAGTACTTCAGCAGAAAAATGACGAACGACACCCCAGCCGTGATCTCTATCATCCAGACACAGATGCGGGCGGCGTCGGGCAGGGCTTTCTTTGCGGAAGCCCCTAGTTTGTTTACAATCTCACGTGCGCTCATTGCGGCGCGAAGATAACTATTTGTGCCTTATGGCCAGCTCTTCTTCCAGATCTTTGATGCTGAAGCCCATCTGCTCGCAGAGCACCAGCAGGTGATAGACCAGGTCGCCGGCCTCGTAGAGGAAGCGCTCGCGGTTGCCGTCGATAGCCTCGATAACCGTCTCCACGGCCTCCTCGCCCACTTTCTGGGCTATCTTGTTGACGCCTTTGGTGAAAAGGTGCGTGGTGTAGCTGCCCTCCGGCATGTCGCGGTGGCGCTGCTGGATGCAGGCCTGCAGGGTGCCCAGGAAGCCCTCGTTCTCGCGGGTGTCAAAGCAGGCGGTGGTGCCCCGGTGGCAGGTCGGACCGTCCGGGTGGGCCTTGATAAGCAGGGTGTCGGCGTCGCAGTCGGGGAACATTTCCACCACGTGCAGATAGTTGCCGCTGCTCTCACCCTTGGTCCAGAGGCACTGCCGGGTGCGACTGAAGAAAGTCACCAGGCCGGTCGCAATCGTCTTTTCGAAGGCTTCCCGGTTCATATAGCCCAGCATCAGCACCTTGAGGGTGTCGGCATCCTGAATCACTGCCGGCAGCAGGCCGTCGGCGCACTTGTCCAATTTGAAATCTGAAAATGTCATAATCTTACAGGTATATTTAATTTATTCAATTCTTGTTTGAGCCTCGGGATGGGAATCTCGCCGCTGTGGAAGATGGATGCCGCCAGGGCCGCATCGGCTTTCCCGACGGTGAGCACATCGGCGATATCCTGCACGCAACCGGCTCCTCCAGAGGCGATTATGGGAATAGGCAGCACATCTGCCAGGGCGGCATAAGTCTCGCAAGGGTAGCCGTCGCGGGTGCCGTCGTGGTCCATAGAAGTAAACAGCAGCTCCCCCGCCCCGCGGTCCGCGGCCTCTTTGGCCCAGGAGAAAAGCTCCCGGTCGGTTGCGGTGCGGCCGCCGTGGGTGGTGGCCATCCAGCGGCCGTCGACCACACGCGCATCTATCGCAATCACAACGAATTGGCTCCCGTACTTGGCGGCGATGGCGTCTATCAGGCCGGGATTGTTGATGGCAGCAGTGTTCACGCTGATCTTGTCGGCCCCGGCATCCAGCAGGCGCGCCGCATCATCTACAGTGGAGATTCCGCCGCCCACCGTAAAGGGAATGTTGATCTCGGCTGCTACGCGGCTTACCAGCTCACAGAAGGTCTTGCGACCCTCCACCGAAGCGCTGATGTCCAGATAGACCAGCTCGTCGGCGCCCTCTGCCGCATAGCGCGCACCCAGCTGCACGGCATCGCCCACGTCCCTGAGGCCCACGAAGTTGACCCCCTTGACAGTGCGGCCGTCCTTGACGTCCAGGCAGGGGATTATGCGTTTTGCAACCATTGCTCTATCTGTTTAAGGGTGATGCGGTTTTCGTAGATGGCCTTGCCCACAATAACGCGGCGCAGGCCGTCGGCGTCGAGGCGCTCTATGTCGGAGAAGGAACTGATGCCGCCGGAGACGGTGAAATCCACCTCGGGATAGCGGCCCTGGAGCTGCGTATATAGTTCAAAGGCAGGCCCTTGGAGCATCCCGTCGCGGGAGATGTCGGTGCAGATTATCTGCCTGAGTCCGCAGAACTTTCCTATCAGCTGGTCTATGGTCAAATCCATGTCTTCCTTCCAGCCGTTGACAGAGACGCGGCCGTCGCGGATGTCCGCGCCAAGTATCATTCTCTCAGGCCCGTAGGCCAGCAGCCACTCGGCAAACTTTTCCGGCTGCCGGGCGGCGATGCTGCCGGCGATGGCATAGCTCGCGCCGTAGTCGAACACCGCCTTGAGGGCGTCGTCGCTCTTGATGCCGCCGCCAAACTCCACTTCCAGCGTGGTGTGGGAGGCAATTGCATCCAGCACAGAGAGATTCTGCGGACCGCCGGCCGCGGCCCCGTCCAGATCTACCAGATGCAGACGCCCCACCCCGGCATCTTCGAAGCGGCGCGCCATATCCAACGGAGAGGCATCGTATTCCTTTTTGCGGCCGTAATCGCCTTCCGAAAGACGCACGCAGCGGCCGCCGATAATATCTATGGCAGGAATGATCTCTATCATAGGCTCAGGAAATTTCTAAGGATGGTTTCGCCCACGGCTCCGCTCTTTTCGGGATGGAACTGACAGGCGAAAAAGTTGTCTTTGGCCAGGGCGGCGCTGAAGTCCACCCCGTGATGGCTCACGGCTATGGTGTCGGGGCAGAGCTCCGGATAGAAGGAGTGCACGAAATATACATACGTGCCCTCCGGCAGGCCCTTGAACAGCGGAGAGGAGAGATCCCTCGACTGCGCTCGGGATGACATGGGAGCCTCGCCGGCACCCGGGCAGGATGACACGGGGGTCTCGCCGGTCGGGCGGGACGGCAGCGGGGCCGGTGCGAAAAGGCTGTTCCAGCCCATGTGGGGAATTTTCTCGCCGGCGGCGGCATCGAAACGGCGCACGTCGGTAGAAAAGATTCCCATGCAGCGGGCGCCGCCCTCTTCGCTGCTGCGGCACATCAGTTGGGCGCCGATGCAGATGCCCAGCACGGGCTGCGTCAGAGTCGGTATAAATTCTGCCAGGCCGCAGTCCGAAAGGGCTTTCATCGCCGTCGAAGCCTCCCCCACGCCGGGCAATATGACCTTGTCGGCAGCACGCAGGACAGCCGTGTCGGCCGTGAGGACGATTTCTTCAGGGCTGAAGATTTGTGCTCGCCCTGTCGGGCTGCGCATCCCGAAGGGTTCCCCACTCGGCCTGGCGGCCTCGGTCGAAATGAGTGAATTGTCATCTCGAGCGAGCGCCAGCGAGTCGAGAGATCTCCGCAGCGCATTCAGCACGGAGCGGATATTGCCGGCGCCATAATCTACTATCGCAATCATAGGACTCCCTTTGTGCTTGCCAGGTCGTAGTTGAACGGCTGGTGATAGATCGCCTGACGCAGTGCACGGGCGAAGGCCTTGAACACGGCTTCGGCAAGGTGGTGGTTGTTCTCGCCGCGGGCGCTGATGTGCAGGTTGCACTGCAGGGCCTCGCAGAGCGATTTATAGAAATGGCGGAACATCTCGGTTGGGGTGTCGCCAACATATTCGCGGGTGAATGTCACGTCCCAGGCAAAGTCTATGCGGCCGCCCAGATCCAGCAGCACCATCGCCTCGCACTCGTCCATGGGCAGGGCGAAGCCGTAGCGCTCTATGCCGCGCTTGCTGCCGAGCGCCTGGCGCAGCGCCTCGCCGAGGGCTATCGCCACATCTTCCATGGTGTGATGCTCGTCCACTTCGAGGTCGCCTTTGGCCTCTATCTGCAAGCCGATGCCGCTGTGGCGGGCAATCTGGTCCAGCATGTGGTCGAAGAAATTAAGGCCGGTGGATATCCGGGTAGGGATGCGGCCGTCCAGATCGACGCTCACGCAGATGTCCGTCTCGCCGGTGGTGCGCTTGACGGTGGCGCTGCGGCTGCCGAGGCGTATGAATTCGGCTATCTCGGCCCAACTGCGGGCGCAAAGCACAGGCTGCGGGGCTTCTGCTACTGCCCGAGGCTGGAATGCATCTACCTGGCAATCAGACGATTGCCGATTATAACCCCTGTCATTCTGAAGGGGGTTATTTTGCGTATCTTTCTGGATATCAGCACTTTGCACTCCAGTCCCTGCGGGAGATTCCTCGACTGCGCTCGGGATGACACCGGAGGCGGCGGGAGATCCCTCGACTGCGCTCGGGATGACATCAGATGCGGCGGGAGATCCCTCGACTGCGCTCGGGATGACACCGACTGCGCCCGGGATGACAGCGGAGGCGCTCGGGGTGGCAGCGGCATCGGCGGCAAATCCGCCTGCTGGAGCAGCTACCAGCCGTATCGCCTTGCAGCCGAGGTTGGCGGCCAGAAGCACATCGGTGTCGCGGTCGCCTATTACATAGCTGGCCGCCAGGTCGTAGCCTCCGGCCAGGTATTTGGAAAACATTCCCACGCCCGGCTTTCGGGTGGGCAGATTGTCGGAAGGGAAGCTGCGGTCCACGAGGATGTCGCTAAAGACAATCCCCTCGCCCTTAAGTGTTTCCAGCATCAGATTCTGCGGGCCGATATAGTCTTCATAGGGAAATGAAGGCGTGCCCAGGCCGTCCTGGTTGGTGGCCAGGACCAGCTCGTAGCCCAGGCCGGAGAGGGCCTTGAGGCCGGAAATGGCGCCGGGGACAAAGGCGAACTTCTCAAACGAATCGACCTGCTCGCTGGGCTGGGGCTCCACCAGGATGGTGCCGTCACGGTCTATAAACAGTACTTTCTTATCGGCCATAATTGCGTATTGCTTGTTCCAGTTTGACGTTTTCTTCCGGGGTGCCGACCGTGATGCGCAGGCAGCCCTCGCAGCCGGGCACGGTGCTGCGGTCGCGCACGATTACGCCTTCTTTGAGCAGCGCGGCATACAGTCCCCGCGGGTCCGTACACTTGACCAGCAAGAAGTTGGCATCGGAGGGGTAAACCTTCAGCACGCTCCCGTACTGGGGCAGGGCGGCGCAGAGCCGGTCGCGCTCGGCAACAATCTCCGCCACCTGCGGCCGAATGTCTTCCTGCAAACGGCGCAGCGCCTCTGCAATGGTGTCCGTGCCTATGTTGTAGGGATATTTGACCTGCCTGAAGAGCGAGATGATATACGGGCTGGCCATTGCCAGGCCTATGCGCAGGCCGGCCATGCCCCAGGCCTTGGAGAGGGTCTGCAGCACTATCAGATTGTCGTATTTGCCAAGCAACTGCTGCGCCCCCGGCTTGGAAGAGAAATCTATGTAAGCCTCGTCCACCACCAGTATGCCACCGAAGCTCTGCGCCAGAAACTCTATGGCCTCCGGGCTGTAAGCGTTGCCGGTGGGGTTGTTCGGCGAGCAGATGAACATCAGTTTGCTGTGTGCATCGGCCGTCTCGAGCAGTCTGGCAACCGGCAGGGCAAAACTGTCCGGCTCCAGGGGCACCATGCGGCGCTCCACAGCATTGATGTCGGCACACACGCTGTACATGCCGTAGCTGGGGGCGATTATCACTGCATTGTCGCGGCCCGGCTCGCAGAACACGCGGTAGCACAGGTCAATGGCCTCGTCGCTGCCGTTGCCCAGAAAAAGCCGCTCCGCAGCTATATTCTTGATGGCTGCAACCCGCCGGCGCAACTGCTCCTTGAGGGCCATGGACGGATAGCGGTTGACCCCGTTGTCGTAGGGATTCTCATTGGCATCCAGAAGCACGCCCAGCTCGCCCCGGTACTCGTCCCGGGCCGTGGAGTATGGCTTTAGGGCGGCTATATTGGTGCGCACCAATTTCTTGACTGAGTTCATTAGAAGCTGTTTTGAGATGGTTCACGAAAAGATTTATGAAGATGTTTTGAGAGATTTTTACGTCCTGATGAGGGCGCATAGGGGTTCCTATGCAACTGAAGAAGGATGTCAAAAGCGCCAGAACAGGACATAAAGATTGATGTTAATTATTTCAAAACAGCTTCTTACTGTAAACGTATTTTTACGGCGGCGGCGTGGGCGTCAAGACCCTCTGCCTGGGCCATTTGAACTATCGTATCGCCCAAGCGGGCCAGCCCCTCGCGGCTAAGCTGCTGATAGGTGACAGAGTGCATGAAGCTGTCCAGCCCTATGCCGCTGAAGGCGCGCGCAAGGCCCATGGTGGGCAGGGTGTGATTGGTGCCTGAAGCATAGTCTCCGGCACTTTCCGGCGAATAATTGCCTATGAACACGCTGCCGGCGGCGGTAATCGCGTCCGCCACTTCCCAGGGGTCACTCATGGAGATTATCAGATGCTCCGAGGCATAGCAGTTAGCGAAGGCTATGGCTTCGGCGCGGCTGCCAAGCACAATCAAGCGGCTGTTTTCCAAAGCCTTGGAGGCTATGTCGCGGCGCGGCAGCAGGGCCAGCTGGCGGGCGGTCTCGGCGGCCACCCTGGAGGCGAAATCCTCGCTCAGGCACAGCAGCATCGCCTGCGAATCCGGCCCGTGCTCGGCCTGCGAAAGCAGGTCGCTGGCCACAAAGCTCATATCGGCAGTCTCGTCGGCCATGACCATCACCTCCGACGGCCCGGCCGGCATGTCTATGGCCACGCCGGCGGCGCTGACCATCTGCTTGGCCTTGGTCACATAGCGGTTGCCGGGGCCGAAAATCTTGCTCACCGGCGCGATGGTCTCTGTGCCATAGGCCATTGCGGCTATAGCCTGCGCCCCGCCCAGGGAATAGATGGTGTCGATGCCGCAGAAGTCGGCCGCGTAAAGCACGGCCGGCGCTATGCACCCGTCGCGGCCGGCGGGGGTGCAGAGCACCACTTCGCGGCAGCCGGCAAGCCTGGCCGGAATGGCCAGCATCAGCAGCGTGGAAAACAGCGGGGCGCTGCCGCCGGGGATATAGAGCCCCACCCTTTCTATGGGCAGCTGACGGCGCACGCAGCGCACTCCCTCGGTGGTTGTAACCTCCACCGGCTGCGGCTTCTGGGCCGCGTGGAAGGCCTCTATGTTGGCTGCAGCCGCAGCGATGGCCTTCTTCAGCGGTTCTCCGACCTCAGCCGCAGCCCCGGCGATCTGCTGGCGGGAAACCCTGAAGGGATTCTCCGGCGCATTCCCGGCCGCAGGTATGTGCAGGCCAACACGCTCTGTATCAGCGGATTCCGAGATATCCCTCCCCCCATTATGCGTGGAGGCACTTTGCACACCTAGCTGATTATCAGCGGTTTGAACTACACGCGCAATATCACGCCCTTCCACTTCGCGGGTAATTTCCACCAGGGCAGCATCGCCGCCGGAGCGGACGTGGTCGAGGATCGCACGCACGCGGCCGTCTATGACGCTGTCGTCGCTGTCGGCCCGTCGGCAAAGCTGCGCCCACTGCTCCCGGCCGGGATATAAATAAGTCTTCATCAGTCTATTACTTTATCCAGGTGCAACACCAGAATACCTTCTGCGCCGAGCGCCTTGAGCCGCTCTATCTTGTCCCAGAGTTCGCGCTCCAGCACCACGGAGTGCAGCGAGCACCAGCCTTCGGCGGCGAGCGGCATCACGGTCGGGGAACGCATGGCCGGCAGTATCTTGACAGCCTCCTGGACCTTGTCTGTGGGAATATTCATCAGGATATACTTCTTGCCGCCGCTCTCCATCACGGCGTCGAAGCGGAAGAGCATCTTGTCCAGGATGGCCTGCTTGTCGGCATCGAGAGTGCCGGCCACCAGCACCGCCTCCGACTCCAGCACCGTCTCCACCTCTTTGAGGCCGTTGGAAACCAGGGTTCCGCCGGAAGAGACAATGTCGAAAATGGCATCGGAGAGGCCGGCTGCGGGAGCTATCTCCACAGAGCCCATTATCTTCTGTATCTGGGCGTTGACTCCGTTGGCACGCAGCCAGCCGGAGAGCACGTTGGGATAGGAGGTGGCGATGCGCTTGCCCTCGAAAAAGGCCGGCCCGGTGTATTCCTGCTCCTTGGGAATGGCCAGCGAGAGACGGCAGGCCCCGAAGCCCAGCCTGCGCACGATGCGCACGTCGGCACCTGTTTCGGCGACCTCGTTGTAGCCCACGATGCCCAGGTCGGCACTGCCGCCGGCCACTACGCCGGGGATATCATCGTCGCGCAGATAAAGCACTTCCAGGGGAAAATCTGCTGCGCGCGCCAGGAACTTGCGCTTGATGGCATCTATCCTGATGCCGGCTTCGCTCATGAGGGCCAGGCTCTCTTCGCTCAAACGGCCCTTGGACTGAATTGCTATTCTAATCATATATCAAATAATTATTACTCAAAAAAAAAGACTTGCCGAGGATAAGGTCCGGGCAAGTCTTGATATTGCTTACAATTTTGCACATACTTGACCTAGACCTCTTGCTGGAGGTGATGACGGTGGTGGGTATGTGCGAAATAAAAATTCATTGTGAACGTGTTGTTGCCACAAAGGTATAACAAAAAATTAAATTACAAATTATAAGCAACAATTTTCACGGGGCCCAGCAGTCCGGACGGCTGCAGCGGGGATTCGGCAGTCCAGGGATTCACGGTCATCCACACCTTGCGCTCGGCGGCCGGCAGGCGCATGTCGCCTATGATGCGGTTCTGCCAGTTGTTCACGACCTCAACTTCTATGGTATTCACGCCGCGCTTGAGATAGTCGGTGATATTCACCCTGTAGGGCGAGGTCCATGCGCCGCCGGCTTCCTTGCCGTTGATCTTGACCCTGGCCATGACCATCACATTGCCCAGGTCTATATAGATGTCGCCTTCGGGTATCTCATATATCTCCAGCTGGTTGCGGTACTGGGCCGCGCCGGAGAAATACTTGATGGCGTCGTTGGCGCTGGTGGTCCAGTCGAACAGGCGCTCTATCTCCTGCTTGCCTTCGGGGCCGCGGCGGGCTGGGTCGAACTGCACGGTCCAGCCGGTCTCAAGCTCTGCAAGGGTCTTCTCCTCAGGATAGTTGAGACTGTAGCGGCGGCCGCCTGCCTTCTGGTCGCAGAAGACTATGAAAGAGCTCTCCAGCGGAGCCAGCTGCATGGGAACCACGGTGTGGGTGCCGTTGTCGTTGAACTGCGGCAGAGCCCTGATCTCGCCTGTGAGCGGATTCCAGAGCTGGGGCTCGCGGCCGCCCACGCGGAAATTGGCCTCGAACCAGACGGGCTCGCCAGTCTGGTTGGAGACGAAATATATGTCGCCCTTGGCCAGGGCACGGTGTATGAACTTGACCTGGCCGGGACGCATGCCGCCGGCAAAGAAGTCAGGCGCGAGCTGCTGCTCTTCCAGAACCTTCTCCAGAGGGGCCTCGGCGGCATACACGGTGCCGTAGCCATAGTGGTTGGTCAGCTTGTCCGAGTTTCCGCACCAGAGCTCGTCTGCCAGCTGCTTCACCCGCGCATCGGCCTCGGGGTAGTTCTCCAGGCTCGGCGACGAAACGGGGGCGCTTCCGAGCACCACCAGGCCGTCCGCCACCAGAGACTTGATCTTTTCCAGCACCTCGGGCCGCATGGTGGTCTGGCGGGGCAGAACAAGCAGCTTGTAGCTCATGCCGTCGGGCAACGTCAGGCGGCCGTCTTTCATGGTCGCGCGCGTCAGAAGCACCTCTGCATTGATATAGTCGAAGGAGTAGCCTTCGGGCAGGGCCGGGTCGGTGGCGCCCGTCATCTTGGGGGCATCCTCGCCGATATAGTACGCCACGTCGGCCACATAGAGGCCCTGCTGCAGCATCAGATTGCAGCGCTTCATGTAGCGGCCGAACACGTCCATCTGGCTGAACCATATATTTTTACGGTTGAACTCGTTGCCAAACCAGGCATCCACGCCGGGGTCACGGTCTTCGTAGGGCTGCTGGATGTAGAGGTGCAGCAGCGTAGAGTTTATGCCTTCGGTGAAGAAGCGGTCCAGACGCTGCTTCATGATGCGCGGATAGCGGCTGAACACGGGCCCGCCGCTGGTGCAGCTCTCGGCCCATACCTTGCGCTTGCCATAGATGTGGGCGCAGGACGATGCCGCACGGTTCTCTATGTCGCCAAGCGAACCTTCGCTCCAGAACTCGCCGGCCACCTCGTCGCTCTGGCCGCCGTACATCAGAAATTCGCCGGGGAAGCCCCAGTGGCCGTAGCATTCCAGCCAGGTGCTCAGGCCCATCTGATGGCTGGCTTCGCGCAGGCCCGCCACATAGTCGTAGGCCACGCGGTCGGCAATCAGGCGGCGCAGGTCCCAGAGGAAGCGGTCGCTGATGTCGCGGCTGCCCACCACCTTGCCGCTCAAGGCGGGCAGATACGGGGTCGGGTCGTAGTGATATTTCTCAGCGAAGCTCTCCGCCATATCGTCGGTCCAGTCCATGCCGCCGGTCTCGTAGCTGTCTTCTACCACCACCTTGAAGGTGCGGCGGTCGTCGGCGGGAATGCGGCGCAGGATTTCGCCTATGAAGTTGTCAAAGTGATACTGGATGTGCGTCTTGCTCATCTTGTCTATCTCCAGGCCGGTGCCTTCGGGCGATGCCGGGGCGTTGGTCTGGCCGGTGGTGCGCATCGCCAGGCGGGAGATGGTCCACTTGCCGGCCGGGGCGTCCCAGGTGAGGACATCGCCGTCCATCTTGTCGGTCAGATCCACCACCGTGGCCGGGTCTATGCAGTCGTCTGCGGGAGCATCGGGCTGCGGGGGCCACATATAGGCATCCCACATGGGCAGCGGCGTCTGGAACATCTTGCCAAGGGTCTTCTCTGCGTAGCGCTCAATATAGGCGCGGGTGCTGAGCTCGGCCGTGAGCGTGCCGGCGCCCTTGGGCTCCAGCTGCAGGCGCCAGGTGCTGGCCTTGCACTCCGGGATTGCCACAACTATCGGGGCATAAGGCAGATAGCCCACGTTCACATTGGCGTTGCTGCGGTCTATGTGGATATCTTTTACCTTCTGCCAGGAATCGCCGACCTTGGCCATAAGCATGCCTTCGGTGATAATGGAAGTGCCCTTGGCGGGCGTGAGTATCAGGGATTTATATGTATCGCCGGGCTCCACCTCGAAAACCGTCTCGCTGGGGACACCCATCTGCTTTACAATCGTAGCTTTCTGGCTGCTGCCTTCCTGGGCCGGATAAGCTATCACGCGCACATCCTCCATGGCGTCGGCGGCAACCTTGTCCAGAGTGACGGTGACGGGGCCGCCCTCAGTCTCTATGGTCTTGTCGGTGCAGTCCAGATAGCGCATGCTCTGCTCGGGTTTAACCCAGGGGCCGCCGGACTGGCTCCAGCCGGGGCAGTTGAAAATACCGATCTCGATACCCAGGTCCGAGGCCGTCTTGAGGGCGGTGTGCATCACCTCCCACCATTCGGGTGTCAGAATCTTTATGTCGCCATAGGGCAGGTCGGCTGTGACATTGCCGATGAACGCTCGGTTGATGCCGGCCTTTTTCATGGCCTGAAGGTCCTTCACGACGCCCTCCTTGGAGATATTGTCGTTGACCCAGTACCAATACACGGCCAGCTTCATGTCGTCCGGCTTGTGCCAGATTTTCTCTATGGTCTTGAAGGACTCATTGGGACCAAAGGCGCTGGGATCGTGATATTCCTTTGAAGCATTGTGGGAACAGCCGGATGCGGCAAAGGCCAGGGTGATGGTTGATGCAAGCAGAAGCGTGACCACAATCAGAGCGGGCAGCGCCGCCGCCCTATCGGAGAAGACAGACTTTTTCATTACAAAAACTAAAGTGTGATGTTATGGCAAATATAATAATAGACGCCATTCACAGTCTGCCTTTGACAAGCAGGATATCAACAAGTTATTAATACACTGGGGCGCTGCCCCAAAGGCACTATCAAGAGTTAGTCCAAGTATTGGAGCAGTTCGGCGGGGGTGTCGATGAGGGCCTTGGCGCCGGCGGCCTCCAGGGCGGCGCGGCGGCGGAAACCCCAGGTACACAGCACGTAATCCAGGCCGGAGCGCTCGGCGCTGTGGATGTCGATATCACAGTCGCCGACATAGAGAATCTCATCCAACGGGAGGTCGGCGCAGCCGCTGCCGGCGATCGCGTCGCCTATGATACCGGGTTCGGGTTTGAGCGGGCCGCCGGGCTTCTGCCCCTCTATAGCAGCCCAGCTGATTTCGGGATAGAAGTGCGGCACCAGATACTTGGCCCCGTCGTCGAACTTGTTGGAGGCCACGGCCAGTTTGATTCCCCGCTCCTGGAGCTGTGCAAGCAGTTGCGGCATCCCCGGGTAGGGCCGTGTCTGGCGGGCAAGATTCGCGCGGTAGAACTTGAGATAGACCTCCTTGGCGGCGTCCACAAAGTCTTCGTCGGCAGCTTTGTCCCCAGGCAAGGCCCGCTTTATCAGCATCCTGCTGCCGTCGCCCACAAACTGCTCGTACTGGTCCAGCTGCCAGGTGGGGAAGCCGTATTGGCCGAGCATTTCGTTGCAGGCGCTGCCGATGCCGCCGATGGTGTTCAGGATTGTACCGTCCAGGTCGAATATCACAAGTCGTTTCATATCATCTGCATTTTGTCGGCGCAAAAATAGTAAATTTACGCCGATGAATCCCGATATCCTCATATCGCTCTGCGGCGGCGTGATTTCCAATCCGCTGCGGCGGCTGGGCGCTCCGGCCTCTTTCGAGCTGCGTCGGGGGGAGTGCATCGCGGTGGTCGGACCCAACGGCAGCGGCAAGAGCACCCTGCTGGAAATGCTGCGGGGAGGCTTTTACCTGCGAGAGGGTTCGCTGCGCTTCGGCCTGGGGAGCGAAGCCTACAAATGCATACGCACTGTCACCTTCGACAACGCCTACTCCACCACCGAGACGCAGTACTATCACCAGCAGCGCTGGCAGGCCTTCGAGCGGGAATCCTCGCCCCTGGCCGGAGAATTGCTGGGGCTCGGCGGTTTCGACGCAGAGGCGGCAGGGGCCGGGATGGGGGCGGCAGAAGCGGAGATGGATGCTACGGATGCCGGGATGGACGCCGTTGGCACCGAAGTATGGACGGCAGACGAAGGAACGGATGCAACTGGTGCAAGGATGGGAGCCGCAGATACCGGAACGGGGGCGGCAGACGCCGAAATGGGGGCTGCAGATGACAGCATGGATGCAACTGGTGCAGGGACTGGGGCTGCAGATAAGTGCAGCTGGCAGAGGCAACTGATCCGGGTGCTGAACATCCGGCCGCTGCTGGACAAACCCATCATCACGCTCTCCAGCGGCGAGTTGCGGCGATTCTCGCTGGCCCGGGCACTCATGGACAAGCCCGAGGTGCTGATTCTGGAGAGCCCCTTCATCGGGCTCGACCCGCCTACCCGGCAGATGCTGTGCTCTCTGCTGGGCTCGGTGCTGACCATGGGCGTGAGCATCGTAATGACCCTGACCGACATTGCCCGTATCCCAGATGTCGTCACTCACGTCTATCTGATGGATGGCGGCCGGCTGTCGGAAAAGATGCCCCGCGCCCAAGTGGCCTCCTCGCAGGGAAGCATGAAGGGTTTCACGGCCGACGCCGAGACTGGGGGCACGGCCGGAAGTACGACCGGAAGCACGGCCAGCCACGAAACGGAGAGTACTGCCGACGCCGAGACTGGGAGCACGGCCGAAAACAAGGCCGACCATATCAGCGCTGGAGCGCAACAGACTGACATTCAAAAAGATACCGATTGTTACCCCCATGCGTTCGAGGGGGGTAACATCTCGCAAAGAGCTATCCTTCAATATTTTACACTCCAGCCTGAAACCCGGCGATTCAACACCGTAGTGCAGATGCGCGACATCAACATCGCCTACGGGCAGCGGCAGATCTTCAAAAACCTCAACTGGACGGTCCGCAGCGGTGAGAAGTGGAATGTAACCGGCCCCAACGGCAGCGGCAAGAGCACGCTGCTGAGTCTGGTGAACGCCGACAACCCACGCGCTTACTCGCTGGATATCACCCTTTTTGACCGCCGGCGCGGCACAGGCGAGAGCATCTGGGACATCAAGCGGCACATAGGCTATCTCTCCAGCGAGATGCACAGCAGTTTTCGCGAAAGCATCAGCGTGCTGGACCTGCTGCGCGGCGGAATGGACCGGCCCTATGCAACAGCCGCGCCGTATGTCAGCCTAGTCATCAGTGGAGCGCAAAGCACTGAAAATCAACACAAAACGCAAAGTCCCTACCCCCAAGACGAGGGGAGGAACTTTGTGCAAACGCCTAATGCAGAGCTCGTTAGCCTCCACCAGCCAGCTTCAGCCCTGCAGAAGGAACGTGACGCGATAAGGCCAGAAAACTGCGGCACCACCGATATCTCACGTAGCACAGCCTATGACAAGGAAACATACCTGACGGGGTTGCTGCGGCTGTTCGGAGCGGAGCATCTTGCTCAGCGCAACTATCTGACCCTGTCCAGCGGCGAGCAGCGCTATGTGCTGCTGATCAGGGCCTTTGTGAAGGACCCCGCCCTGCTGATTCTGGACGAGCCGTTCCAGGGACTGGACGCGAGCCTGCGCAGCCGCGCAGCCGCCATCATCAAGGCCTTCTGCTCCCGCCAGAACAAGACGCTGATTTTCGTGACCCACTACATAGACGAAATCCCCGACGTGGTCACCCACACCCTGCAATTGTAGCGCTCAGCCAGCCTTGGATGAGATTCAGCGGCGACCTGCCACTCGCCGGAATTTTCAAGTCGGCCTGTCCCGATTGGGATTACAGATCTAAGCCAAAGGAACCCCGGCGCATAACAAAACCCCGCGCAACAAAACCCGCCCCAAAACGTTGACCATTTCGACAAGGAGTGCTACATTTGTGGCTACAATAAACATCATTCCTGATATGAACAAAAGAGTACTCGTGACAGGCGGCTGCGGCTACATCGGATCGCACACCTGCGTAGAACTGGCAGAGGCCGGCTTCGAACCGATTATCGTGGACAATTTGTCAAACTCCGAAAAGATAGCGCTCGAGGGCGTAGAGAAAATCCTCGGCCGCAAGATCGAATTCATCAAGGCGGACTGCTGCGACGCGGCTGCGATGGAAGAAATCTTCGAGAAATACGACTTCAGCTCCATAATCCACTTTGCAGCGTTCAAAGCCGTGGGCGAGAGCGTCAGCAAGCCGCTGGACTACTACCGCAACAACCTTGGCTCGCTGATCAATATGCTGTCGCTGATGCGCAAGCACAATGTGCCCAACATTGTATTCAGCTCTTCTGCAACGGTTTATGGCCAGGCCGATGTTCTGCCGGTCACCGAGCGCACTCCCCGCAAAGAAGCCACTTCGCCCTACGGCAGCACCAAGCAGATGTGCGAAGACATCCTGCACAGCTGCTCCGTAGCATACCCCAAGATCAATGTGATAGCGCTGCGCTACTTCAACCCGATCGGTGCGCACCCCTCTGCACTGATAGGTGAGCTGCCGCGCGGCGTACCCAACAACCTGATCCCGTTCGTGACCCAGACCGCTGCCGGCATACGCCCCATGCTGAGCATATTCGGCAACGACTACAACACCCCCGACGGCACCTGCATCCGCGACTATATCGACGTCACCGACCTGGCCAAAGCCCACGTGTGCGCCGTAAACCGTATGATCGAGGGCACGGGCCACTCCAACTACGAGGTGTTCAATGTGGGCACCGGCCGCGGCGTCTCCACACTTGAGGTGGTGCAGACCTTCGAGAGAGTCAACAACCTCAAGCTCAACTGGAAGTTTGCCGACCGCCGCGAAGGCGACATCGAGTCCGTATGGGCAGACACCACCTACGCCAACGAAGAGCTTGGCTGGAAGGCGATCATGCCGCTCGACGAGACCCTGCGCAATGCCTGGAGATGGCAGCAGTACATAGACTCCCAAAAGAAGTAGTTGCTAGCAGCCGCACTAAAAAACCGCCGCTTAATGCGGAGAAATAGTTCGCGTAGGGAACACGTGCGATGAGCCACGAGGCCCGGAGCGAAGCTATTTCGAAGCTAGCGGCGGTTTTTTAGAAGCTACCGCTTCTTAATATCTGTAATACTTGCGGGAAAGTTCCAGATAGGCCTCGCGGTCTTTGTTCCAGTAGTCGAGAATGTCGGCCACCTTGTAGCGCTTGGAGAAGAGCTCGAGTATCTTGCTGCCGCCGGTGATTTTGCCCAGCATGGTCTTGCTTGACACCTCGCCTGTGAAAGGCTTGCGGCTGGGGTACATATCGTGCAGAACCTCAATCACATAGAACTGCAGCAGAGCCGTGGGTGCGTGGTGATAGTCGGTAAAGTAGAACTGCACGCCCTTCAGCAGTTTGCCGGCCGCGCCGCCATAGAAAGGCTTGTAATATATGGGGCGGAAACGCACGCCCGCAAGGCCAAGGCCGTTGAGGCGGGCTGCAAGTTCTTCCGGATTGGCAATCCACTCTGCACCAAAGAGTTCGAAGGGCAGTGTATAGCCCACCCCGATATTCACGAAGCCGTTCATGTCGCCAGCGATGCCCGAGCAGGGATAGGCCAGCGCCGAAGAGGCCTGCGGGATGTGCGGCGACGGCATAACCCACGGGAGACCCGTGTCTTCGAAGAGCATATC
Source organism: uncultured Bacteroidia bacterium (assembly GCA_902767355.1). Lineage (GTDB taxonomy): Bacteria > Bacteroidota > Bacteroidia > Bacteroidales > UBA932 > Equibacterium. The sequence continues at coordinate 1,393 of CACXHG010000061.1, read as the reverse complement.
GCGCTTCCAGCCCTGCATCTGAACCACGGTAAGCTTGCACTTGACGGGTTTGTCGGTGCCCTTCTGGCCGCGGTTCATACCTTCTTCGTTTATCATGGTGGCCAGCTCGCCTACGGTGAGGCCATAGACATAGGGAATATGGTACATCCCCACAAAGGAGTAGAAGCCGTCTTCTACCAGCGGCCCGTCGACCTGTATGCCGCCCAGCGGGTTGGGCCTGTCCAGCACAATCACCTCTATGCCGGCTTCTGCACAAGCCTGCATCACCAGCCCCAGGGTGCTGATGAAGGTATATGAGCGGCAGCCGTTGTCCTGTATGTCATAGACCATCGCGTCTATGCCCTTAAGCATCTCGGGCGTCGGCTTGCGGGTCGCGCCGTAGAGCGAATGCACGGGCAGGCCGGTGGCGGGGTCCTTGGCAAGGCTCTCTACCTTGTCGCCCGCGTGCTCGCTGCCGCGCACGCCATGCTCCGGGCCATAGAGCGCCACCAACTGCACGCCGGGCGCCTGAGCCAGGATATCTATGGTAGAGGTCAGATTGCGGTCCACGCCGCTGGGGTTGGTCACAAGCCCTACCCGCTTGCCCTGCAACACGGCAAAGTTACTCTCAATGAGCACCTCAAGGCCGGTTTTGAGGGCAATTTCGTTACCGGGTGTGACATAAGGATTATCCACGGCACGCGCTCCGCAGCTTGCCAGAAGCGCAAGCACAATTATAATGATGGTCTTTTTCATATCGATTTCAAATATAGCTATCTTGTTTTCAAAATCCTATTCCCGCTTGGTGCCGAAATCGGCCGGAATCTGGCGGCGCACCAGCAGGGACGCTATTATGCCGGGAATCGTGCACAGGCAGGCCCAGATGAAGAACATGGTGTAGCCGATACGGTCGGCAATCCAGCCGGCAGCCATGCCCGGGAGCATCATGCCCAGCGCCATGAACGCCGTGCCTATGGCATAGTGCGCCGTCTTGTGCTCGCCCTGGGCGATATAAATCAGATACATGGTGTACGCCGTGAAACCGAAGCCGTAGCCGAACTGCTCCAGCGCCACGCAGGTGGACACCAGCGGCACATTACTTATTTTGAGCGCAGCCAGCAGCACATATAGCAGGTCGGGGACATTGATGGCCAGCGCCATGGGCAGGATCCACTTTTTGAAGCCGCCCCGGGAGATGGCCACCCCCGCCAGGATTCCGCCCAGCAGCAGGGCAATCACGCCCAAGGTGCCGTAGATGCCGCCCACCGAAGCGGTGGACAGGGCAAGCCCGCCGGAAGAAGTTCCGTCCAGCATAAAGGGTTGAGCTATCTTCACCAACTGGCTCTCGCCCAGGCGGTAAGTCAGCAAGAAAAAGAGCATCAGGCCCAGGTGGTCCTTCTTGAAAAAGCTGGCG